>DATNKH010000277.1:0-6131 GCA_035603475.1 Thermoanaerobaculia bacterium | reverse complement strand
GCGCCGCCGTTGGTGCTGATGTCGACGCCGCCGTCGTTGCCCGCGATGATGCGCTTCGGGTCCTTGGGGTCGATCCAGACGTCGTGGTGGTCGCCGTGGTGCATGTTGACGTGCTGGAAGGTCTTGCCGCCGTCGATGCTGTGCAGCATCGTCACCTGCGGGCACCAGAGGTCGTCGGGGTTGCTCGGCGCCACCGTCACCATCGAGTAGTAGAAGGCCCGCTGCCGCAGCTCGTGGCTGCCGCTGGCGCGGGTCCAGGTGTCGCCGCCGTCGTCGGAGCGGTAGAGGCCGCCCTCCTCGGCCTCGATGAGGGCGTAGACCCGGCGGCCGTCCGAGGGCGCCACGGCGACGCCCACCTTGCCCCAGATCCCGTCCGGCAGGCCCTTGCCGGTGAGCCGCTTCCAGGTGTCGCCGCCGTCGCGCGACATGTAGAGGCCGCTGCCGGGACCGCCGCTGGTCAGCGTCCACGGCCGCCGACGCACCTGCCACAGGCCGGCGAAGACGATATGCGGGTTGCTCGGATCGAGCGCCACGTCGGAGGCGCCGGTGTCGGCGTCCTTGGCGAGCACCTGCTGCCAGGTCTTGCCGCCGTCCCGCGTGCGGTAGACGCCGCGCTCGCGATTCGGACCGAAGCCGTGCCCGAGGACGGCGGCGAAGGCGACGTCGGCGTTGCGGGGATCGACCGCCATGGTGCCGATGTGCCCGACCAGGGTCAGCACGTGGGTCCAGGTCTTGCCCGCGTCCACCGACTTGTAGATGCCGTCGCCGGGTACCGCGTTGCCGCGCAGGTTGGCCTCGCCGGTGCCCACGTAGACGACGTTGTGATCCGAGGGCGCCACTGCCAGCGAGCCGATCGAGGCTGCCGGCTCCTCGTCGAAGATGGGGCTCCAGGTGGTGCCGCCGTCGGTCGACTTGAACACTCCGCCGGAGGCCGACGCCAGGTAGAAGACGTTGGCGTCGCCCGGCACGCCGGCCACCCGGGCGACGCGTCCGCCCCAGGCCGGACCGATCAGCCGGTACTTGAGCGCCGCGAGGCCGGGGAGATCCTTCAGACCGTTGAAGCCGCCGGGCTGCTTCGGCGCTTCAGGCTGCGACGCGGCCACGGGCGCCGCCGCGGGCGGCTGCTGCTTGCCCTCCGCGGGCGGCCGAGCCGCCCCCGCCACGGCCGGCGGCGGCGCTCCCGGCGCGGCCGGCGGCGCCCCGGCCGCCGGGGTCGCCGCCGCGGCAGCGGGCGCTGCCGCCATCGCCGCGAGCGACGTCACCGCGAACAGCATCGCCGCGAGAGCTAGCGCATCGCGCGGGACTTGACGGCGCAGGGAAGCTGGGCGTCTGCGGATCAGCTGGCGCATGCGGGCGCTCCTTGGCAGGCGGCGATGACCTCACGAGCAGGGCCGCGCGAAGTCTAGTCAAAGGCTCCAGCCCAGGCAAGGGACGGCGCGGCCTGGCCACCTGCCGCTCCGGCGCACGGGGCCACGCGGTCCACCGCGATCGGGTACTGCTACTGGGTGTAATTCGGCGCCGGGGCCTTGAGATACTTGATCAATACCGTGTACTCGAAGAGGTTCGCTGTCAAAGCGGACGGATGGATGAACCTCACGAGCGCCGTATTGCTCTTGCTGGCATCCGGGAAACCGAGGGCGTGAAATTGGTCGATCCCGCTGATCGACGTCTTCCCGGAAGGGATCACCCACACGCCCACGACTTGAGCGCTCGCACCGGGATCGACAGTGATCGCCACCTCGTCCGGAAGGGGGCCCGCACCCGCACAGCTCGCCGAACCGCAGAACTGCACCGCCCGGGTCATCGAGTAGACGGTGAACGGCGCCGGCCGCATGACGGGATGAGCCGTGGGCGGGGCCTGGGGAGTCAAGTACGACGCGCCGAGCCCGAGTGCAAGAAGGACCGTCGCGATCACCACGGATCTGCGTGCACGCATCGCCTGAAGCCTCCTTCTGTAGTGATGGCCGACTATTCGTGCGGTTCAGCGGAGTGCCCGGGGCCTGATCGTCGGCTTCCAGAGGAGTGGCCTGCCAGAGGATGGTCCCAACTAGGCGGCCGCGAAGGCGCGGATCATCTCGCCGATGCGGTCGAGGCCGCGGCTGACCTCGTCCAGGCTGGGGCCGAAGGAGAGGCGGGCGTGCTGGTGGAACCGTGACAGGCGCTGGGCGCGGCGGTGGCCGGGGTTGACGTCGAAGAACACGCCCGGCACGGTGATCACGCGGTGGTCGAGCGCGGCGCGGAAGAACGCCATGCCGTCGGCGATCCCCTCGGGCAGGTCGCGCATCGACACGAAGGCATAGAAGGTGCCGTCCGGCTCGCGGTCGAGCACCATGCCGAGCTCGCGCACCCGCCGCAGCATCAGCTGCCGCTTGAGCGAGAACGCCTGCCGGATGGCTTCACCCTCGGCGAACACGTGCCGCGGCTCCATCAGCTGGATGGCGGCGCGCTGCAGCGGCTTCGACCCGCCGCCGTCGAGGAAGGAGCCGGCGCTCTCCACCGCCTCGATCACCCGCCGCGGCCCGAGCGTCCAGGTGATGCGCCAGCCGGGGTAGCGCCAGTTCTTGGTCAGGCCGTCGACGATCACCACCGGATCGGCGTCGACGTCCTCGACGTAGCGCGCCGCGCTCACCTGCGGCCCCGGCTCGCCGGGACCGAGGTTCCAGACGTACTGCGAGTAGAACTCGTCGATCAGCAGGCTGCAGTCGAGCTCCCGCCCCAACTCCACCCAGCGGGCGAGATCCTGGCCGGAGATCAGCTTGCCCATGGGGTTGCAGGGGTTCGACATCAGCAGCGCCGAGAGGCCGCGCCCCAGCACCTCGCGCCGCAGGTCCTCGACGGTGAAGCGGTAGGCCTGCTCGCGGGAGAGCAGGATCGGGATCGGCGACACCCGGCGGAAGATCTCGAGCAGCTCCTCGTAGGCCGTGTAATCGGGCAGGAAGTGGCCCAGGTTCACCTGGTCGAGGGCCGCCACCGCCCGCGTCAGCGCCGCGCGGCCGCCGCCCGAGATCGCCACGTTCTCGGCGGCGTACTGCGAGGGCAGGCCGCGGCGGTAGAGATGGTTGTAGAGCGCCGCGACCGCCTCGCGCAGCTCCCACAAGCCGCCGACCGGCGCGTACTCGTGGTCGGAAGGGTCGATCGTCAGCTCGCCGATGCGCGGCGGCGCCCCGGGCAGCGGGCCGGTCTCCGGCTGCCCCTGGCCCAGGTTGCACCAGTCCGGGTGACCCGCGCGGTAGCCCCGCGCCACCGCCTCGGCGGTGACGAAGACCACACCGGTGCGCGGCAGTGGACGGAACGCCTGCAGGGAGGGCAAGCTCGTGACGGCGGGAGCGGGCGGCGGAGGGGCGGGCGGAGACGCGGGCGGAGCGGCGGAGGTCATCGGCCGTTTAGCGTACCATTCCCGCCAGAGCGACCCGCTCCGGAGGTGCTCCTGCCATGGAAATCCATCGCGCCGACAGCTTCGCCTCCTATTTCGACGGCATCCGCGGCCGCACCCTCCGCGTGGCGGCCTGCATCCCGTCCGATCGCCTCGAATGGGCGCCGCGGGCCGGGGCTTTCAGCTTCGGCGACCTGTTGCGGCACCTCGGCGCGATCGAGCGCTACATGTTCGCCGAGAACGCCCAGGGCCTCCCCAGCCGCTACCCGGGCCATGGGCGCGAGCTGGCCGACGGGTACGACGCGGTGATGGGGTTCCTGGAGCGTATGCACTCCGAGGCCATGGCGATCTTCCGCGCTCTCGGCGCCGCCGACCTCGAGCGCCGTGTCGAGACCCCCGGGGCGGTCGCGATGACCACCTGGAAATGGCTGCGGGCGATGGTCGAGCACGAGGTCCACCATCGCGGCCAGATCTACCTGATGCTCGGCATTCTCGGCGTCGCCACGCCGCCGCTCTACGGGCTCACCTCCGAGGAGGTCCGCGCCCGCAGCCTGCCCCTGGCGAGCGGCCCGGTGGGCGTGGCCACGGCGCCCGGACCGGCGCGCTGATCCACCGCCACTTACCCCATACCCCCGCCGGGTTCGAGCCGGCGAACGGCGCCCGATCAGCGGAACTGCAGCTTCAGCCCCAGCCGCAGCAGCCTGGGCGTGATCACCTGGTCGACGTAGTTGGCGCGGCCGACGCCGAGGTTGGTCTCGCGCCGCAGCACCTGGCCGGAGGTCAGCAGGTTCAAGCCCTCGAGGCTGAGGGCGACGGCGACGTCGGAGCCGGCGGCGATGTCCTTGTCGAGGCGGGCGTCGCAGCTCACCAGGTCGTCGCTGCGGAAGGCGTCGACCCGGCCGGTGAGCTGCAGGTCGACGGGTCCGGCGTTGTTGCGGGCCACGGTGCGGTAGTAGGCAAGGGGGAAGCCCTGCCGGCCGTTGATCGCGACCGCCGCGGACAGCGCGCCCGGGAGCTGGACGGCAGCGCTCAGGTCGAACGACCACTGGCTGCTCAGGTAGAGCGGCCGGCCGCCCGGCAGCGGCGACTGCCCGGCAACCGGCTGGCCGCTGTAGTTGCCGTCCACCAGGGCGGGGGTCGGGTCGGCGTAGCGGCGGTAGTCGGGGCCGATCTGCCAGGTCCAGTCCTGCCACACCAGGTGCCCGAGCGCCGTCCAGCGACGTGCCAGGCGCTGGCGCCATTCGAGCGTCGCGCCGAGCAGGCGCTGGCGGCGGTCGCCGTTGACCAGCAGCGTGCCGCCGGTTGGAGCGAGGCCGGACCGCAGGTCGTAGTAGGGGACGTTGAAGGCCGCCCCGTCCGGCAGCGTGCCGGTCTCCGGCGGCTCCGCCACCCAGTCGCGCGCCGTCGCCACCCGTACCTGGCCGCTCGCCGCGTCGCGCACCAGCAGCCGGTCCTCGAGCAGGCCGGTGGTCCGCCGCCAGGCCAGCTGCAGGCCGACCTCGCTATCGGGGCCCAGCTCCTGCTCGGCCCCGAGGATCGCCTCGTCGGTGAGCTCGGGCCGCAGGCGCGGGTCCAGGGCGTTGGCCGGCACGCCCGGCGGCAGCTGCGGATCGAAGCCGTTCGGGTACCAGAAGGTCAGGCCCTGCCCGGTACCAGGGGCAGCGGGCGCATAGAAGGCGGCGCTGGCCGGGGCCGCGGGATCGACCCGCGCCGGGATGGCGCCGCCGAGCTGCGACGCGAAGCGGGCCAGGGAGGCGCGCAGCAGCAGCCGCGGCGCGGCGGCCGGCGCCCAGGCGACGGCCAGGCGCGGCGCCAGGCTGTCCCAATGGATACCGCCGGCGTCGTTGCCGCCGAAGTCGACCGCCGGCAGCAGCGCCACTCCAGGCACGCCGGCCACCGAGCTCGGCAGGTTGCGCGGCGTCTGGCGGTCGAAGCGCAGGCCGAATTCGGCGGTGACCCGGCTCCACCGCAAGGTGTCGGCGCCCCACAGCCCCTCCCGCGTCAAGGTGTCCCGGGTGCTGCCGTCGCGCCAGATGTCGAGTGCATCCAGCGTGCTCGGCAGGTCGAGCACACTGCCGGCGGTGACCTGCGACCAGGCCGGGGCCTGGAATCGCGCCGCTTCGAGCGCCCGCCGCCATTCACCCGCCATCCTCAGCTCGCTGGCGGTGCCGGCGATCTGGCCGGAATCGCTCACCTGCAAGGATGCGGCGCGGGTGTTGCCGCTCTCCTCGTCGGCGTACCAGCTGCCGTGGGCGACTCCCGCCGCGTCGAGCTCGAGCGGCGTGTCCAGCCCGCCGCGCGGCAGCGCCTGCGAGGCGGCATCGACGAGGCCGGCCGTGGCGGTGGCATAGAGGCGCGGCGACAGGATCGCGGTGTCGACCAGCCGCCAGACGTCGCCGTGGCCATGCCGGTCGAGCGTGGTGGCTGGAGCCCGGTCCGGCCCCGCCCCCTCGCCGTCCGCGGTGCGGCTGGCGCGGGTCCACGCGAGGGTGGCACTGTTGGCGGCGGTCAGGCGGGCGTCGATCTTGGCGGCGCCCCCCAGGTCGGAAACGCTGAACCTCTGGCCGCCGAAAGCGCTCAGCGCGGTCCAGCCCCGATCCAGGCCGCCCCACGCCCAGAGCGCGTCCTGCCGCAACGGGCCGCCCACCTCGGCGCCCACGGTCCCGGTGTCGCGCACCCGGTCGCCGCGGACGTCCTCGCTCGCCGCCTGGCCGGCGGCAAGTCCGTGCACGCTCGGAGCGCCGGCGGCCAGCGGTTC
>DATNKH010000276.1:0-3098 GCA_035603475.1 Thermoanaerobaculia bacterium | reverse complement strand
GGCGAGGCTGACGGCCGGCCTGCCGCCGCTGCCGCGGATCGCCTGCGAGCCGGGCTTCTGGCGGGAGACCCGCGAGCTGACGGAAGCCGACGTGCCGGAGACCATGGAAGCCCTCTGGTCTTCGCTCCATCCCCCTGGGCCTGCCGGGCCTGCCGGACCCCCAGTGCCGCCCGGGACGCCCGTGCCCATGCCCCAGGAGCCGCCGCCCGTGCCCCAGGAGCCGCCTGGGCCGCCGCCGCCCCTGAGGACCGCGGCGCCATGAGCGGACCGCGGATCACCCTCGTCATCCTGGCGTGGAACCACTGGCGGCTCACCGAGCGCTGCCTCGAGACGCTGGCCGCCACGGATCTCGACGGCGCCGAGGTGGTGGTGGTCGACAACGGCTCGACCGACGAGACGCCCGAATGCCTGGCGCGGCTCTCCTGGGTCCGGGTCGTGCGGCTGCCCGAGAACCTCGGCTTCGTGCGCGGCAACAACGCCGGGATCGCCGCGGCAGCCCCCGGTTCGGACGTCGTGCTGCTCAACAACGACCTCGAGCTCACCCAGCGCGACTGGCTGCGCCGCCTTGCCGCGTGCGCCCACTCGGCGCCCGACGTCGGGGTGGTCGGCTGCCGGCTGGTGCTGCCCGACGGCCGCCTGCTCCACGCCGGCACCTACATCATGCCGGACACCATCTGGGGGCAGCAGGTCGGATCGCTCGAGCGCGACATCGGCCAGCACCGCGAGACCGAGGAGGTCTCGGGCATCGTCTTCGCCTGCGCCTACATCCGGCGCGAGGTGCTCGACGCCATCGGCGGGCTGGCGCTCGAATTCGCCAGCTACTTCGAGGACACCGACTTCTGCCTGCGGGCAAGGCAGGCGGGTTGGAAGACCCTCCTCTGCGGCGACGTGACGCTGATCCACGACGAGCACGGCTCGACGCGGGGCGACGACGGCGCGCTGATGCGGCTGTTCCAGGGCAGCCGCGACATCTTCCGCCGCAAGTGGCGGCACGAGCTCGCGGCACGCTACCGTCATGACCTGCTCTGGCAATCGATCCTCAACTTCCCCACCGGCTATGCCATGAGCAGCCGGGAGCTGCTGCGCGCTCTCGACGGCCAGGGAGTGCGGACGGTCTACCGCTACGTGTACGGTCCCAAGACCGTGTTCCCGCCGGTCGAGCCCGAATCGAGCGGCGACTACCGCCTGAACGTCATCCGCGCCCGCCGCGCGCCCCGCAGTCCCGAGATCTCGGTGGTCTACGGCCAGGGCGACATCTTCGCGCGCAACCGCGGACGCACCAAGGTCGGCTTCACCATGCTCGAGGTGGACGGCTTCCCGCGCGAATGGGTGGCGCAGGCGAACCGCATGGACGAGGTCTGGGTGCCGAGCGAGTTCAACCGGCGCGGCTTCCTCGAGTCCGGCCTGCGGCGGCCGATCCACCTGATGCCGCTCGGGGTCGACGTCCACTACTTCAATCCCGGCATCACGGCCTTTCCGAGCCCCGGCGGCGAGTTCGTGTTCCTGGCGCTCTTCGAGTGGGGCGAGCGCAAGGACCCCAGCCTGCTGCTCCAGGCCTTCAACGACGAGTTCCTGGCGCGCGAGCCGGTGCGCCTGCTGTGCAAGGTCATCAACCGCGACCCCGGCGTCCGCCTGAAGGAGGAGATCCGGCGCCTGCGCCTGCGGGCCGCCGGCGGCAAGATCTCCTACCTCTTCAACCTCGAGTTCCCGCATTACCAGCTGGGCGCGCTCTACCGCTCGGCCGACGCCTTCGTGTCGGTGAGCCGCGGCGAGGGTTGGAACATGCCGCTGATGGAGGCGATGGCGTGCGGCCTGCCCGCCATCGCCACCGATTGGGGCGCCCACCAGGAGTTCGTGCACGCCGGCAACGCCTACCCGCTGCGCGTCCGCAAGCTGGTGCCGGCGCGGGCCAAGTGCCCCTACTACGATGGCTTTCGCTGGGCGGACCCGGACCCCGAGCACCTGCGCCACCTGCTGCGTCACGTCTACGAGCACCGCGACGAGGCGCGGGCGCGCGGCCAGGCGGCGGCCCGCGAGATGGCGGCGCGCTGGACCTGGGATGCCGCGGCGCAGAAGATCATCGCCCGCCTCGACGCGATCAAGGAGATGGCGACCGGCATCCGCAGCGCGAAGGCCGCCATGTGCGCGCTGGCGTCCATCGCCTTGGCGATCGCCGCCCTGCCCGTGGCGTGACCCAGGCCCCCCACGCCCCCCGACCGCTCTCGGTCGTCGTTCCCTCCCGCAACACGCGGCAGCTGACGCTGGCCTGCCTCGCCGCGCTCGCCGCGGCAGCCGCGGCGCGGCCCGAACTGGCGGCGGTCGAGGTGGTGCTGGTCGACGACGCGGGTGACGACGGCACTGCCGAGGCGGTCGCTGCGCACTACCCGGACGTGCGCCTGGTCCGCCTCGAGCGCCAGGCCGGCTTCACGCGCGCCGCCAACCGCGGGCTGGCGGCGGCGGCGGGCGGCGTTCTCCTCCTGCTCAACAGCGACGCCGAGGTCGGCGCCGACGGCCGCGGGCTGGCCGCGCTGCTCGCACGCTTCGCCGCCGAACCGCGGCTGGGCATCGCCGGCGCGGCGTTGCGCTACCCTGACGGCACGCCGCAGTGGAGCGGCGGCGGCGAACCGACGGCGGCCTGGCTGTTCGCCCTGGCGAGCGGGCTGCCCGAGCTGCTGGCGCGAATGCCCCTCTACCGGCGCCTGCGGCCGGCCAGCGGCACCCGCGCGGCCACCGCCGCCGGCGTCGCCTGGGTGACCGGCGCCGCCATGGCCATCCGCCGCGCCGCCTGGGAGGCGGTCGGGCCGCTCGACGAAGGCTTCCGCTTCTACGCCCAGGACCTCGACCTCTGCCTGCGGGCCCGCCAGGCGGGCTGGACGGTGGCGGTGGTGCCGGAGTTCGAGGTGATCCACCACCACGGCGCCACCATCGCGGAGGAAGGCGGCCGCCGCGGCGCCCCTGGCGGGGGCGGAGGACCTGGCGGCGGACCAGGCGGAGATTGCCGCGGTCGGGGCGCCGTGCACGTAGAGCTCCTCTGGACCGACCTGCTGCGGTGGGCGGAGAAGCGGGGCGGCGCGGCGGCGGCGCGGCGGGCGGCGCGA
>DATNKH010000275.1:0-7121 GCA_035603475.1 Thermoanaerobaculia bacterium | reverse complement strand
ACACCCCCCCGCGATGCTCGCCAGCCTCCTCGACGCCTCCACCAACCCCCCTATACCCTTAGCGGACGCCCTCCCAGTCTGAAAAAGCTCGCTCCACGACACCCAGCCCTCGACCGGAGGTCCTCTTCTGCGGAATCGCTGCCTCGGCGCCGCTCCTATTGACAGCCTGTAGGAGTCCTGGTAGCTTCCTATAGTAATTCTATAGGAGTTCCCGGGCGATGAGAGAGCCGCAGGATGCCGAAGCAGATGCAGGCGGGAGCCAGACGAACCTGCTCCAGGGGACGCTCGACCTGCTGATCCTGAAGGCCCTGGCGCTGGGAGAGCTGCACGGCCTCGGGGTCGCGCGCCGGATCGAGCAGATCACCCGCGGGACCTTCCAGGTCAAGCCCGGCTCGCTCTTCCCTGCCCTGCACCGCATGGAAGAGTCGGGCTGGCTCACCGCGTCCTGGGGAGAGTCCGAGAACAAGCGCCGGGCCAAGTTCTACCGGCTGTCGAAGGCGGGACAGCGCCAGCTCGCCGCCGAGACCGCCCACTGGCGGCGGATCTCGCTGGCGATCGCGAGCGCGCTCGCCGCGGGCTAGTGGCCCGCTCGGTTCATTCGCATGCTAATCGCCGAGCCATCTGCGTTCCTGGCAAGGCGTCGCCGACGAGGCATAGTCGAACTTATGTCGAGGAGGCGCAACGCAGCCAGGGACGCAGAGGGCCGGTGAGTAGTATGCGAATGAACCGAGCGGGACACTAGCGGCATGCCCATCCTGACGGCGATGTCCAGCTGGTGGCGGAACCTCCGGCACCGGGCCGGCGTCGAGCGGGACCTCGACGAGGAGCTCGCGGCCTACCTGGACCTGCTGGCCGAGGAGAAGATGCGTCAGGGCATGAGCCCGGAGGCGGCCCGCCGCGCGGCCCGCATCGAGGCCGGCGGCGTCGAGCAGATCAAGGAGCGGGTGCGCGGCGCCAGGGTCGGGGCCTTCGTCGACACCGTCCTGCTCGACCTGCGCTACGGCGCCCGCATGCTGGCCAGGAGCCCGGGCTTCACCGCCGTCGCGGTGCTCGCCCTGGCGCTCGGCATCGGCGCCAACACCGCGATCTCCAGCGTCATCTACGGCGTCCTGCTCCGTCCGCTGCCCTATCCGGACGACGGCCGCCTGGTGATCGTGTCCAGGCACTTCGCGAGGTCGGCCTTTCCGAACGGCACCCTGTGCCTCGCCGACTACCTCGACTGGCGGGCGGGAAACCATGCGTTCGAGGACCCCTCGGTCTTCAACCAGCGCCACTTCGACCTCACCGGCACGGCCGAGCCGGAGCAGCTCGCCGGAGCCGAGGTGACGGCCGGGTTCTTCTCCGCGCTCCGGGTGCGCCCGCTGCTCGGCCGCGTCTTCGGCCCCGGCGAGGACGGACCGGCGACACAGCGGCTGGCGGTGATCTCGGAGTCGCTCTGGCGCCGCCGCTTCGGCGCTGACCCCGGCGTCGTCGGACAGGCGGTCGACCTGGACGGGAGACGCTCGACGGTCATCGGCGTGATGCCGGGCGAGTTCCATTTCCCGCGGCCGGACAGCGAGGTGTGGACCAATCTCGTCTTCGATCCGCCCACGCGCCGCGGCCCGTTCTTCTATCGCGGCCTGGCCCGCTTCCGGCACGGGGTCACCCTGGTGCAGGCCCAGACCGAGGTCGATGCCATCGCGCGCCGCATCGAGCTGGGAGACCCGAGGACCTCTCGCCTCACCTTCCCCCTCCGGCCGCTGCGCGAGGCGATCGTCGGCGAGGCGCGTGCCGCCCTGCTGGTCCTCTTCGGCGCCGTCGCCCTGGTGCTGCTGATCGCCGCGGTCAACGTGGCCAACCTCCTGCTGGCGCGGGCCACGGCGCGCGAACGCGAGATGGCCGTGCGCCTCGGCCTGGGCGCCGGCCGCGCCCGGCTGCTGCGCCAGCTGCTCACCGAGAGCGGGCTCCTTGCTTTGATAGGAGGCATTGCGGGCGTCGCCGTCGCCGCCTCAGGCCTGGCGCTGCTGCGGGCGTGGAACCCCGGCAACCTGCCGCGCATGCAGGAGGTCCACCTCGACGCCCGTGTGCTCGGCTTCACCCTGCTGGTGTCGCTGCTCACGGGGTTCCTGTTCGGCCTGGCGCCGGCACTGCAGAGCTCCCGCGCCGACCTGGCGGCGGCGCTCAAGCAGGGCGGCCGCGGCCATTCCGCCAGCACCGGGCGGCGCCGCGCCCGCGCCGCGCTGGTGGTCGCCGAGATCGCCCTGTCGCTGCTCCTGCTCGCCGGCGCGGCGCTCTTGCTGCGCAGCTTCGTCATGCTGCAACGGGTCGAGACCGGCTTCGCGGTCCCCGCGGCCCGCCTCCTGACCATGCAGATCTCCCCGAACGCGGCGAGATACCGCGACGACAAGGCCTGCATCGCGCTCTACGAGCGGCTCCTCGAACGGGTGCGGCGTCTCCCCGGCGTCGAATCCGCGGCGGTGTCCGACAGCCTGCCTCCCGACCGCGAGGGGGACGCGGACACCTACGTGATCGCCGGCCGGCCGCTCGCCCCCGGAGAGCTGAACCCGATCGTCTCCGCGCCGACCGTCAGCGCCGACTACTTCCGCACCCTGGGCATCCCGCTCGTCAAGGGGCGCCTCTTCGACCTGCGCGACCGGGCGGACTCCCTGCCCGTGGCGATCATCAGCGAGGCCATGGCCCGCCGCGACTTCGCGCGGCAGGACCCGATCGGCCAGCGGCTCAAGCGCAGCGGCCCGGAGCTCCACGACAGCCCCTACATGGAGATCGTCGGCGTGGTCGGCAACACCAGGTACCTCGGGCTCGCCCGCGCGCTCGACGCCGCCTACTACGAGCCGCTGCCCCAGAACGCCGGCCGGAAGCTCTTCCTGGTGGTGCGCTCCGCCACCGCCGCCGGGGGCCTGGCGCCGCTGCTGCGCCGCGAGGTCCAGGCGGTCGATCGGGACCTCGTGGTCACGGGCGTCGCCACCATGGAGCAGCTCCTGTCGGACGCCGTCGCGCCACCGCGCTTCCGCACCGTCCTGCTGGCCGCCTTCGCCGCCGCCGCCGTGCTGCTGGCGGCGATCGGCATCTACGGCGTCATCGCCTGGTCGGTCGCGCAGCGGACCCACGAGATCGGCGTGCGCATGGCGCTCGGCGCCCGGCGCGCCGACGTCCTGCGCCTGGTCCTCGGCCAGGGCGCCAACCTCGCCGCGGCGGGAATCGGGCTCGGCCTGGCGGCCGCCTTCGCCCTCACGCGCTTCCTGGCGAGCCTGCTGTTCGGGGTCGGCGCCACCGACCCGCTCACCTTCGTCCTCGCCCCGCTCCTGCTGGCCGCGGTCGCCCTGACCGCCAGCTTCGTCCCCGCCCAGCGTGCCGCCTCCATCGACCCGCACGCGGCCTTGAAGGTCGAGTAGCCCACCCGGCCCGCGGGCCGGCACCTTGATAGATTCGCCGCGCCCTCCGATACTGGAGCTTGGCGCAGCGCGTTCCTGCGCGACACGCGACGACATGGCAAAGCCGAACGGTTTCCTGGTGGGAGAGTGGCAGGTGGCGCCGCCGCTGAACCTGCTCGTGCGCGGCGATGAGCAGGTGCGCCTGGAGCCGCGGGTGATGGATGTGCTGGTGCATCTCGCCGAGCGCGCGGACGAGGTCGTGTCGAAGGAGGAGCTGATCGAGCACGTCTGGAAGGGCCGCTACACCACCGACGACGTGCTGTCCGTGGCGATCTACTCCCTGCGCAAGGCGTTGGGAGACGATGCGCGCCGGCCGCGGTACGTCGAGACTGTCTCGCGCCGCGGCTACCGGCTGATCGCGGCAGTTCAAACTGCAACTGCAACAGAGGCGTCGGCGCCCGTTCCCACCGGAGCTCCAGGGCAACCCGAGGAGAGTCCGCGGCGCCGAGCTGCCTGGTCGAGGGTGGCGGCGACGGTGGCGCTCGCGCTGGCGGCGCTGGCGGCGGTCGACGCGCTCTGGATGCTGCCGGCCGGGCGCCACAGGCGGCACGTGCCGCCCGCCGAGGCGCACGAGGCCTACCTGAAAGGGCGCTACTTCCTCGATCAGCGCTCGATCCGGGGCTGGCGACACGCGCTCGAGCAGTTCGAGCGGGCGGTGGCGCTCGACCCTCGAGATCCTGCCGCGCAGGCGGGGCTCGCCGACACCTACTCGGCGATGTCGGACTTCGGCGTCGCTTCTCCGGCGGAGATGCGCCCGCGCGCGCTGCAGGCGGCGCGACGCGCACTCGACCTGGACCCGCGGTCGGCGGAAGGGCAGGAGGCGCTGGGCCGGGTGCAGTTCCTGTTCGATTGGGACTTCGCCGCCGCGGGGCGCAGCCTGGCCCGGGCCGTGGCGCTCGATCCGGACTACATGCCGGCGCAGCAGGCGATGGCATGGCTCGACTCGGCACGTGGGCAGCACGTCGAGGCCGTCGCCGCGGCGCGACGGGCACTGCAGCTCGACCCCGTCAACACGGCGCGGTACACGGAGCTGGCGTGGGTGCTGGCCCTGGGCGGCCGTCACGCCGAGGCGTTGGCAGAGATCGAGCGCGCGCTGCAGCTGAACCCGCGCTCGTCCGAGACCTACCTGATGAAAGGCTGGGCCTGCGAGGTGGCCGGGCAGGCGGATGCGGCCTTCGCCGCTTACCGTGAAGGGCTGCGCCTGCTGGGTGTCCCGGACGAGGCGCTGCAGCGCATGGCCGCCGAGTATCGCGCCGAAGGGCTGGCCGGTTGCTACCGCGGCTGGTTGAATCGGCGCGGCGGCGGCACGCTCATGTCGGAGACGCGGCGTGCGCAGCTCTACGTTCGGATGGGCGATCTCGACCGCGCCATCGAGTCCCTCGAGCACGCCTACCGGAAGCGGGAGAGCGCGCTGGCCTGGGTGAACGTCGACCCCAGCTTCCAGCTGCTGCGGTCCGATGCGCGGTTCCAGCAGATCGCCGCGCAAGTGAGCCGCCGAAATTAGCCGGCTACGAACGCGGCGAAGCCAAGCTTCAGCTCCGCTTCACCTTTTCCTCAGGACATCGACGCCAGGACCCGCCACAGTTCCCCTCGCTGACGCGGGGAGGAGACCAATGCGCAGAATGGCCTGGTGGAAGTTGATCCGAGTGGGAGTTGCCCTGTCGGTCGTACCTCTGAGGCTGTCGGCGCAGCCTGACGATGTGCGGGCACGGATGGCGGAAGTGTTGCGGTACACCGGGGTCGAGAGCCCGGCGCCGGACGACGTGGCTCGGATGGCGGAGCTCTGGACCCGGGCCCAGCAGCCCGGCCTCGCCCGCGAGGAACGGCGGCTGGCGTTTCGCGAGATGGACCTCCTCTACAACCGGCTGCATGGCCACGACGTCTCCGCGCACCCGCAGGCGCTCGACGGGTTCACGCAGTTCGTCATGACCATCTTCGAGGGCGGCGGACGGATGGACCTCGCTCTGCCCGAGCCGCGCGGCAAGCCGGAGGGCAACTATCTGCACCTCGAGAACCGGGGGCACGGGCCGACGCCCCTGCTGCTGATCTCCGACCTGGGCATCGACGGGCGCCAGCTCTACGGCTCGTTCGCAGAGCGGCAGGGAGCCGCCTACACCATGCACGTCGTCACGCTCCCCTACGCGGGCGAGGCGCGTCCGCTGCCGTGGCCGGAGAAGCTCGACTACGCCGCGCGACCCTGGCTGAGCGAGATCGAGCGCGAGCTCCTGGCGCTGCTGGACCAGCCGCGGATGAACGGTGTCACGGTCGTCGGCACCCAGGCCGGCGGCTATTTTGCCGCCCGGCTGGCGCTGCTGCGGCCGCAGCGGGTCCGCGCGGTGGTGCTGGTGAACGCTCTGGTCAACAGTCCGCTGCGCGCGGAGGACGACCCCGACGCGCCCGCGTCGCTGCCACAGCGCCTGTCGCGGGTGCGATGCGTGCTGCCCACGCCGCAGTTGTTTCCCGTGGCCCCGGTGCCGGCGCCGGAGGAGCTGAGGCGTCTGATCGCCGACCCCAGGTCGACCCACCCCCTGGCACGCGACTGGATGGCCTTCGCGGTGAAGGACCCCGCGGTCTCGCGCGCCTGGACCTTCGCGGCGCTCTCCGGCGGCTTCTTCGTTCCCAGCCTCGAGTACAGATGGGAGCTGACCTCGACCGATCTCACCGACCCCATGAAAGAGCTCGCCGTGCCGATGCTGGCCATGGGCTCCTGGCACGACGAAGGCTCGCCCGTGGCGAGCCCGCCGAGCATCTCCCAGTGGGAGGAGATGAAGCTGCTGTATCCGAGGGCGCCGCTGAGCGTCGTGACCTTCGACGATACGCGGGCCTACATCAGCGCCGACGCGCCGGTGCAGTTCGACCGCGCGCTCGCCGATTTCCTGGCGGGGCGCCCGGTGCGGGGGAAGGAGGGATTCAGCCTGCCGCGCACCAGCCCGCGAGCCTCGGTCATGCAGGCGGTGGGCGGCGCGGAGGTGGAGATCGCCTACGGGCGGCCCGCGGTGAAGGCCCGCCCGGTGTGGGGCGCGCTGGTGCCGAACGGGCGCGTCTGGCGCGCGGGCGCGAACGAGGCGACACGGTTCAGTTTCAGCAAGGACGTGAAAATCGAAGGCCACGCGCTCGCGGCCGGGACCTACACGTTCTTCACAATTCCCGGCCCGGCGGAATGGACGGTGATCTTCAACCGCGTGCCACGCCAATGGGGCGCCTTCGATTACAACCCGGCGTTCGATGCGCTGCGCCTCACCGTGAAGCCCGCGGAGGCGCCGCAGGAGGAGTACCTACGGTACGCCATCGAGCCGGCCGGCCCCAACGCCGCGGTCGTGACCCTGGCGTGGGAGAAGCGCACCGTCGCGTTCCGCATCGAGGTGCCCCCCTAGGCCGCCCGGCCTATCCCGGGGGCGGCGGCAGCCCGCTGAACAGCCGCTCCGTCGAGGGCCGCAGGAGGACGATGAAGGTGGCGACGCCGAGCGCGGCGCCGAGGGGGATCTCGAGGCAGGTCAGGCCGGCGGCGACCAGGCAGAAGACGTAATGGCGGTGGCGGCGAAGGGCCACGCCGACCAGGATCCGGAGCAGCGCCGTCACGCCGAGGAGCAGGAACAGCCCGGTGCCCACCGCCGCGAAGATGCAGCCGACGATGGCCGCGCCGACCTGCTCCTCCGGACGGCCACTCCAGGCCCCCCAGGCGGCGCCATG
>DATNKH010000274.1:0-3563 GCA_035603475.1 Thermoanaerobaculia bacterium | reverse complement strand
CGCCGTGTCGGGCGATGGCGGCGCGAGCTTCAACCGCACCGACAACGGGGTCCACACCGACACGCACGCCTTCGCCGTGGCTCCCTCGCTGCCGAGCACCGTCTACACGGGCAATGACGGCGGGATCTACAAATCCACCGACTACGGGCAGACCTGGACCAGCCTCAACGGCCCATCCTTCAGCGCCACGCAGTTCGAGAGCATCGCGTATCACCCGAGCGATCGCCAGTTCATGATCGGCGGCACCCAGGACAATGGCACCCTGATGAAGCGGCCCGATGGGAGCTGGCTGGAGGCCGACAGCGGCGACGGCGGCAGCTCGCTGATCGATCGCAACGCGGTGGACACCGTGACCGTGTCCATGTACCACACCTTCTTCAACCGCAGCAATCCCAACGGTCTCATCGGCTTCGACCGTGCCTACACCACGGCCTGCGCCAGCCAGGGCAGCTGGGCCTATCGCGGTTGCGGTGAAGGCGCTTTCTCGCAGCTGAACTGCGATGGCGTGCCCTACTCGGCCGCCAACGGCATCTCGTGCGATGACTCCGTCCTCTTCTATGCCCCGATGGCCCTGGGGCCGGGCTTCCCTGATACGGTCTATTTCGGCACCAATCGTCTGTATCGTTCGGCCGATCGGGGTGACACGATGGTGCCGGTCAGCCAACAGCTCGGCTACGCGGTGGACGCCATCGGGATCGCGCCCGACAACGACAACATCCGGCTGGTCGGCAGCGACGGCGGGATCTTCCTGACCACCACAGGAGCGAGCACCCTCACCAACGTCACCGGCCCCATTCCCTACTGGTACTTCGCCGAGAGGATCAAGATCGATCCGCACAACCACGACGTGGCCTACATCGGGATCGGCGGCTACGGCGTCCCCGCCGGGCAGCACGTGTGGAAGACCACCAACCTGACCTCGGGCGCTCCGACCTGGGTCGCCGCTGGCAGCGGCATCCCGGACGTGCCCGTCGAATCCTTCGCCATCGATGGCACCAACACGCAGAACCTCTTCGCCGGCACGGACATCGGCGTCTTTTCCTCGACCGATGGCGGCGCCAGCTGGACGCCGTTCAGCAATGGGCTGCCACGAGTGCCGGTGTTCGACATGGCCTTCCAGGATGCCAACCGGGTCCTGCGCATCGCCACGCACGGCCGCGGCATCTGGGAGGTGCAATTCCCGGCCACGACCGGCTTGTCGTTCTACACCGTGCCGCCTTGCCGGGTCTTCGATACTCGGTCCACGACCCCCATGTCGCGCGGCGAGACCAGGCTCTTCCAGGTGAGCGGCATCTGCGGGATCCCCACCACGGCCGCGGTGGTCTCGGCGAACCTGACCCTGGTGACAACAGGCACCGGTTACGTGTCGGCCTTCGCCGGCGGCGCACCGGTGCCCACGACCAGCACGGTCAATTTCAGGGCCGGCCGCCCGGTGGTAGCCAACAACGCCACGGTGAAGCTGGCCGCGGAGGGCAGCGGCACCGTCAGCATCAATGCGGTGTTCAATCAAGGCGTGACCAACGTGATCTTCGACGTCAACGGCTATTATCAGTAGTTGCCATCGGCCAGGTCCGACCCCGACCGATGAAAGGTCGAGGGCCGGAGGATGCCGCGGCGCCGCGGTCAGGGTCGCGCGGCGCTGGTGGCATCCACGAAGGCGGCGACATCGGCCTTGAATTGCTGCAGCGACGGCTCGTGCAGGTACATCATGTGGCCCGCCTGGTAGAGCTTGATCTGGATGCGGGAGCGCGCCGACGGTTCGAGCCCGAGATGATCGATCTGCGCCTCGGTGCCGAGGAACGAGGTCGTCAGATCGTAGATGCCGTTGGCCACCAGCACGCGCAGGTGCGGGTTGACGAGCATGGCGTGCGCCAGGTCGGGGCCGGTGTTGACGAACGGCAGCGGCTGCCCGCCCGGGACCTTGTGCTTGAAGTCCCAGGCGGCGTTGGCGTCGTAGTTGAGTAAGCGATAGGTCTTGCCCTGGCCGAACTTCAGCTCGCCATGGTAGTAGTCGAGGAAGGCGGCGGCGAACGGCAGGGAGGTGTATTCCAGCGCCGGATCGTGCTCGGCGTCCTCGGAGAGCAGGTCGAAGGGCGAGCCGGTGAAGCGGCCGTCGAGCTGGCCGGTGATGCGGTGCCGATCGCGGAACAGCTCCTGGGTGAACTGCGAGTTGCGGACGCGCAGCTGGGCCTGCTTGACGAACTCCGCCGAGAGGCCGGTGTACTCGTGCAGCTTGGCGGCGACCGCGTCGCGCTCCGCGTCGCCCAGCGCGTCGCCCTCGAGGAGCGCCGCGGCGTACTCGCCGAGCGCGAACTTGCGCACCTCGTCGAGGAACGGCTCGAGCTGGGCGGGCTGGTGCGGCAGCGCGTGATGATAGGCGGCGACCGCGGCGAAGGTGGGCAGCTCGTAGATGTAGGGCCGGTCGTTGGCCGGCCAGGGGATGAGGGCGTCGAGGTCGAGCGCCACCGAGACCAGGACGACGTCGTTGAAGGCCATGCCGTCGCGGGTCTGCAGGTAGTCGACGATCCCCGCCGACCGGGTGGAGCCGTAGCTCTCGCCGAGCAGGTACTTGGGGGAGCTCCAGCGGCCGTTGGCGCTGACGTACTGCTCGATGAAGCGGGAGACCGATTCGATGTCGGTGTCGACGGTCCAGAAGTCCTTGTCCTTGGCGGCGCCGACGGCGTGGCTCAAGCCGGTGCCGACCGGATCGATCATCACCAGGTCGCTCTTGTCGAGCAGGCTGTAGGCGTTGTCGACCACGCGGTAGGGCGGCGGCGCCGTCGGGCCGGCGTCGGCGGTGACGACGCGCCGCGGCCCCAGCGCCCCCATGTGCAGCAGCACCGAGGAACCGCCCGGCCCGCCGTTGTAGGCGAAGGTGAGCGGGCGCTTGGCGGCGGCGGCGTCGCGCTGGGTGTAGGCGACGTAGCCGATCGAGGCGTAGGCCTCGTCCTTGTCGTCGTGGACGATGAGGGTGCCGGCGGTGGCGGTGTAGGAGATGGTCTTGCCGCCGATCGCCAGGCTGTGCTGGGTCACCGATTTCTCGGGCTTCGGCGCCTCGGGCGCCGGCTTCTTGCCCTCGTCGCCGGCGGGCTTGTCGCCGGCAGGCTGGTCGGCGGCGCCGGCGGCGGCGGCGCAGAGCAGGACGGTGGTGGTCATCAAGCAAGCGAGCGTCTTCTTCATGGGTCCCTCCTCGGGTAGGTGCGAATGGGCCAACAGCACATCTGTACGCGCGCGGCGGACGCGAGTTGCGGCGGCGGTGCGGGTCGCGCTCCCGCCACGGGGCGGCAAGGAGCCGGGTGTCACGCCGGTCGGGCCCGGCGCCTATCTTCGGGTGGCGGAGGCCGCCGGACTGGGCTGGCGGCTGCTCGCGCGGAGGACGCCATGATCAAGGCTGTGCGGCGGTGCCGGGTGCTGTCTCTTTCTCTCTTCGTGATCGCTGGCTTCCAGGCCCTCGCCGCGGCTGCCTGGGCAGGCGAGGCCCCGGCCGCTCAGACGCCGCAAATGCGCCCTTCGAGCCAGGTGGTGGGCGACTTCGTGGCCCTCTGCGAGATGTTGCTGGTGGG
>DATNKH010000273.1:0-7881 GCA_035603475.1 Thermoanaerobaculia bacterium | reverse complement strand
CCTCTCCTGGCGGCACTGGCGGCGACGATCGCACTGGCAGCGAGCGCCGCCGGCCGGCCGGCCAATGCCACCGATACCGCCACTGCCGCCGATACCGCCGATACCGCCGCCGCGCCGGCCCGGCACGCCCGCCGCGCCGCGCCGGCCGCCGCGCCGGCGCCCGCCGGCGAGACGTTGACCTACGGCCGTTTTGGCAAGGTCGCGCTATATCGGCAGACCCCTTACCCGCACCATGTCGTGCTCTTCTTCTCCGGCGACGGCGGCTGGAACCTCGGCGTGGTCGACATGGCCGAGACGCTGGCGAAGATGGACGCGCTGGTGGTCGGCATCAACCTCCCCCATTACCTGGCCGCGCTCGCCGCCTCCAAGGAGACCTGCTCCTATCCGGCGAGCGACGCCGAGCTGCTGAGCAAGTTCGTGCAGAAGAAGCTGGGCTTCCCCACCTACACGCCGCCGGTGCTGGTCGGCTACTCCTCCGGCGCCACCCTGGTCTACGCGCTGCTGGTCGAGGCGCCGCCGAACACCTTCAAGGGCGCGGTCAGCATGGGCTTCTGCCCCGACCTGCCGCTGCGCAAGCCGTTCTGCGCCGGCCATGGGCTGACCTGGGGCCCCGGACCGAAGGGCAAGGGCGTCAGCTTCAAGCCGGCCACCACTCTCGAGCAGCCCTGGGTGGCCTTCCAGGGACTCATCGACCAGGTGTGCTCGCCGCAGGACGTCGAGGCGTACGTGCGCCAGGTCAAGCACGGCGAAGCGGTGATGCTGCCCCGGGTCGGGCACGGCTTCTCGGTGCCCGCCAACTGGGAGGAGCAGTTCAAGCAGGCCTTCCAGCGCCTCACCAGCGCCGTCGAGCCCGGCCACGCGCCGGCCCCGGCCGCGGCGGCCGCCGCGGCCGGCGTGGGCGCGCCCGCGGTGGCGCCACTGCCGCCGGTCGGCGACCTGCCGCTCGTCGAGGTGCCGGCGAAGCAGCCGGCCGGCGACCTGCTGGCGGTGATCGTCTCCGGCGACGGCGGCTGGGCGGGCATCGACCACGACGTGGCGAACGTCCTCGCGGGCAAGGGCGTGCCGGTCGTCGGGCTGAACTCGCTGCAGTACTTCTGGAACGCGCGCACCCCCGACGGCGCCGCCGCCGACCTGCAGCGCATCGCGCGTCACTACCTGGGGGCCTGGGGGAAGCAGCAGCTCCTCCTCGTCGGTTACTCGCTGGGCGCCGACGTGCTACCGTTCATGGCCAGTCGCCTGCCTCCCGACCTGCTCGGCCGCGTGCGGCTCATCGTCCTGCTCGGCCCGAGCCGCATGACCAGCTTCGAGTTCCACCTGACCGACTGGCTGGGCGGCAGCGGCGGCGGCGACCGGCCGGTGCTGCCCGAGGTCGCCAAGCTGCGCGGCAGACCGCTGCTATGCCTCTACGGCCAGGAGGAGAAAGACAGCTTGTGCACCGAGATCGGCGGGCTCGGCAACGCGGTCGCCCTGCAGGGCTCGCACCATTTCGGCGGCGACTACGTGGCGCTCGCCGACCGCATCCTCCGCGAAGCACAGCCGGCAGCCGCGCGCAAGTGAACGGTCCGGGCCGCGCCGCCGCGCTCGCCGCGGCCTCCATGGCTGTGATCGCCGCCCTCGCCACGCTGGCGACCGTCGCGGCCGTCGCAGCTCCGGCCGCCGCAGCCCCCGCCGCCGCGAGATCGGCCGCCCCGGCGCCGGCCGCCGCCGGCGCCGTCGAGCACCAGACCTACGGCCGCTTCGGGCAGGTCTCCATCTACCGCCGCGCCGGGACCCCGCGAGGGGTCGTCGTGCTGGTCTCCGGCGAGGACGGCTGGGACGCCCAGGCCGAGGCGCTGGCGCGCGGCCTCGAGTCGCTCGACGCACTGGTCATCGGCCTCGACCTGCAGTACTACCTGCGGAAGGTGGAGCGCCTGACCCAGGACTGCTCCTACCCGGCCGGCGACTTCGAGATGCTGAGCAAGCTGGTGCAGAAGAAGCTCGAGCTGCCGGCCTACACGCCGCCGGTGCTGGCCGGCTTCGGCACCGGCGCCACCCTTGCCTACGGCGCGCTGGCCCAGGCGCCGAGCGGCAGCTTCGCCGGCGCCGTCAGCCTCGGCTTCTGCCCGGAGATCGAGGCCAGCCATCCGCTGTGCCCCGGACGCGGCCTCGCCTCGAAGCCGCTGCCGGGAGGCGGCTCCTACCAGCTGCAACCGGTCGCGAGCCTCGATCAGCCCTGGCTGCTGTCGCCCGCGGTGGCGGGCGGGGGCGGCGGGACGCGGTGCGGCGCCTCCCCCCTGGCGGGGCCGGCGGCGGAGGCTTTCGCCGCCCAGGTCAAGGGCGCGGCGGTCATCTCGCCGCCGAAGAGCAGCGGCCACCGGCAAGCGTCGCCCGAGCTGCGTGCCGGCGCCGGCCTGAAGCAGGCCTACCTGCGGGTCTTGAATGCCGCCGAGCTGTCACGGCCGCCCGAGACCGTGGTGCGCCGGTCGCTCGCCGACCTGCCGCTCCTCGAGCTGCCGGAGCCGGGCGCGACCGGCGACACGCTGGCGGTCGTGGTCTCGGGCGACGGCGGCTGGGCGGGGCTCGACCGCGACGTGGCCGGCCAGCTGGCCGAACGCGGCTTCCCGGTGGTGGGCCTCAACACCCTGCAGTACTTCTGGACCCCGCGCACACCCGAGGGCGCCGCCGCCGACCTGGCGCGGATCCTGCGGACCTACCTCGCCGCCTGGAAGCGCAAGGACGCCCTGCTCATCGGTTACTCCCTGGGCGCCGAGGTGCTGCCGTTCATGGTCGCTCGGCTGCCGCCCGACCTGCAGGGCAAGGTGCGCCTGGTGACCCTGCTCGGTCCGGGGCGCACGACCAGCTTCGAGTTCCGGCTCAGCGAGTGGCTGGGCCATGGCGGCGGCGAGGACCGGCCGGTGCTGCCCGAGGCGGTGAAGCTCCGGGGCAAGCCGCTGCTCTGCGTCTATGGCAGCGGCGAGAAGGCCACCAGCCTCTGCACGACGCTGGCGCCGTCGCTCGCCACCAGCGTCGCCCTGCCCGGCGCCCACTACCTGGGCAGCAACCCGCGCGCGGTGGTGGTGGCGATCACGCGCCAGCTGGCCAAGCTGGCGGAGGCGCAGACCGCCGGGGAGCAGGCGGCCGAGCCGGCGGCCAAGCCCGGCCCGGGAGACAAGGCCGACGAAGCGACGAAGAAGAAGGGCCACCATCCGGCGCCGCCGCCTCCAGGCAGCAATCCGCCGCCGCCCGGCACCGGCGCCGGCACCGGCGCTGCCGCCTGGGGCGCCGGCGCGGCCTGGCCGACGGCCTTGCGGGCGGCATGGGTCCCGCTCCTCGAGGCCGTGGCCGCCGCGGCGCCACTGCTCGAGGAGACCGCCCAGTACGGCCGCTTCGGGGCGCTCCACCTGCTGCGGGAGACCCCGCATCCGGCCAACGTCGTGCTGTTCTTCTCGGACGAGGCCGGATGGGACGCCGCCGCGGACCAGCTGGCGCGGGCGCTCGCGGCGCAGGGCCTGCTGGTGGTCGGGATCGACACCCGCCACTACCTGCAGCGCGTCGCGTCGCAGCACGACCGCTGCGCCTACACGGCAGGCAGCCTCGAGAACCTGAGCAAGGTGATCCAGAAGCGCCTCGGCTTCCCGAGCTACGTGCATCCTCTGGTGGCGGGTCTTGGCGGCGGCAGCGCGCTCGCCTACGGCGCCCTCGCCCAGGCTCCCGCCAACACCTTCCGCGGCGGCCTGGGTCTCGCCCCGTGCGCCGGTCTGCCGGGCGGCCAGCAGCTCTGCCCCGGCCACGGCCTGGCGACGCGGCCGGCGGCGAACGGCGGCTTCGACCTGCTGCCGGCGAAGAACGTCGAGCAGCCCTGGACGGCCCTGGCTGGTGCGGACGACCGCCGCTGCCCGGCCGCCGCGGCGGCGGCGCTGGCGCATGCCGTGCCGGCAGGCGAGGTGGTCACGCTCGCCGGCGTCGACCATGCCTTCGCCAAGCCCGCGCTCTGGCAGCCGGCGCTGCGGCAAGCCGTCGGGCGCCTCCTGGCGCCACCTGCCACCCGGGGCCGGCCCGTGACACCGCCGGCGACCGCCGAGACCGCTGAGACCGCCGGATCGCCGGCCCTGCCCGGCCTGCCGCTGATCGAGATGCCGGGTACCGGCGCGGGCGGCGGCGGCCCGCTGGCGGTGATCCTCTCCGGCGACGGCGGTTGGGCCGGCGTCGACCGCGAGGTGGCCAAGGTGCTGGCGGGACAGCGCGGCGTGCCCGTGGTCGGGCTCGACACCCTCGAGTACTTCTGGAACGGCCGCACGCCGGACGCCGCGGCGGCAGACCTGCAGAGGGTGCTGCGCCACTACCTGGCGGCCTGGAAGCGGGACCGCGTGCTGCTCGTCGGCTACTCGCTCGGCGCCGACGTGCTGCCCTTCCTGGCAGCTCGCCTGCCGGCCGACCTCCTGGACCGCGTCGGCGTGATCGCCATGCTGGGGCCGAGCCGCACCACGCCGTTCGAGATCCGCGTCAAGGAGAACAAGGCTACCGAGCTGCCCGTCATGCCGGAGGTGCTGAAGCTGCGCGGGCGCCCGCTGCTCTGCGTCGCCGCTGCCGGCGAGGCCGACAGCCTCTGCGCCGACCTCGAGCCCGGGCTCGCCCGGAAGGTGGAGCTGAAGGGCTCCCACGCCTTCGACGGCGACTACGAAGAGCTCGCCGACCGCATCCTTGGCTCCGTGCCGCCGCGTGTCGGCGCCCGGCCGGCCGCGGGGCAAGAGATCTATGCCTTCCATGCGCTCTTCTACGGGGTCTTCGTCCCCCGCTGGCTGCTGCGCTGGTGGCACGTTCGCGACCGGCGGCCGGTTCTCCAGCGGCAGGCGGCCAGCGGCTCCCAGGTCCCCATGGTCCTCCACGTGCTGGCCATGGGAGTGCTTTACGTCGGCCTCGCCCGGGCGGTGCTGGCGCCGCCTGCCGCCGCCGACCCGCCCCTCCTCACGCCACAGAGGATGGCGGGCGGAGGTTTGATGCTGGCCGCCACCGCGCTCGCCGCCTGGACCCTGGCGGTCTTCCGCTCATGGCGGCTCGCGGCCCGCATCGAGCACGGACACGAGCTCTGCACCGCCGGTCCCTTCCGCCGGGTGCGCCATCCCATCTACCTGGCGATGGACCTCCTGGCCCTGGGAACGTGGTGGTGGGCACCGACCGCGGCCGTCGGCCTGGGCGTGGTCCTGGTGGCGCTCGCCGGCGACCTCCGCGCGCGCACCGAGGAGCGCCTGCTCCACGACACCTTCGGCTCGACCTACGACCGCTATCGCCGGCAGGCGTGGCGGTTTCTGCCAGGGGTTTACTAAGAAGAGGACCCGCCTGCCCGGTTCTACCCGTAGCGCCTTCGGAGCTCAGACGTGTCGCGCAATTTACCAGCGTCTATCGGATCGCCCCCCGCATCCCCCCAACCCCCTTCCTCCCAGCTGGGATGCCGCGACTGGCGACAGGCGGAGCCGCGGCCTCCCCTCCGGGGGGGAAGGGGGCACCACGCCCACCTTCATCGGTCGGGGTCGGATCTGGCCGATGGGCAACTACTGGATCAGACCTCGATCTGGAAGTGAGCGCGGAGGCCGCGGCGTCCCGGGTCGGAGAGCCGGACGGCGCGGCTCGACGGCGTCCGCTCGATCCAGCGCAGCTCGAAGAGGCGATCGAGGAGCGAGGCGCCGAGGGCGCCGGCGAGGTGGTGCCGGCGCTCGCTCCAATCCAGGCAGGCTCTCGCGAACGAGCGCCGCGCGGCCCGGGCTCCCGCCACGTCCACGGCCAGGCGGCGGAAGAGCCGCTCGCCGGCCGGCGTCAGGACGTAGTCGCGGGCGCTGGGGGCTTCGGGGGCGAGGCAGCCGGCTGCCAGCAGCGCCTCGGCGATCCGCACGCCCAGCTGGCCCGCCAGGTGGTCGTAGCAGGTGCGCGCGAGCCGCAGCGCCTTCCCCTCCTGCCCTTCCCGGAACGTCCGGGCCGGGGCCGGCGGCGCGACGGTGGCGAGGGCCTCGAGCAGGCCGATCACGGTCGGGTTGGCGAGCCGGTAGTAGCGGTGGCGCCCCTGCCGATCGGCGGCCACCAGCCCGCCGGCGATGAGCTTCTCCAGCTGATAGCTGATCGTCGCGGCGGTGACTCCGGCATGCAGCGCCAGGTCGCAGGCCGGCAGCGCCCGCCCGTCGCTCAGCGCGAAGAGAACAGTCGCCCGCGTGGCATCGGCCACGAGCGCGGCAACCGGGGCAACCTGGGCGTCTGCATCCATAGTTCGATGACAGTCGAACTATATCACCGCTATCCTCTGATTGCCCAGGCAAGGGCCGGCGGGTAGTGTCCTGGCTAGATTGCCCTTGCCTCCCGACCTCCGTTTGGGCGAGGGTTCGCAGTCTTACGCCGCCACCCTCTAGACTTGGACCCTCGCCCCAAACGGAGGTCGAGGTGATCACCCGGAGGACCCCGATGACGACGACCTGCTTCATTCGCTACCAGATCGATCCCTTCCAGCGCGAGGAGTTCCGGCAGTACGCCGAGAACTGGGGCCGCATCATTCCGCGCTGCGGCGGCCACCTGGTCGGATACTTCCTTCCCGATGAAGGCACGAACGACGTCGCGTGGGGACTGATCGCTTTCGACAGCCTCGCCGCGTACGAGGCCTACCGGACACGCTTGAAATCCGATGACGAGGCGCGCGCGAACTTCGCGATGGCACGGAGCCGGCGCCTCATCCTCCGCGAGGAGAGGACTTTCGTCGAGGTGGTCGAGGGGACCTTCGGCGTCCGGGCAGCCCTTCCGGGACCATAGTGATCCGTCTCGGTTGCCACCGCCTGCCGATGGCCGGGGCACGAAGCGGGGGGGCGCGCTCAGGGGTGGATCTTCTTGCCCTCGCTCAGCATGGTCACGAACCTCTCCAGGCGGCGTGCCCGCGTCTCGGGCTTCTTGGCTTCTTGCAGCCGGTAGAGGATCGCGTACCGGTTCGCGCTGTCGAGCGTGGCGAAGAATTCGCGGGCGGCGGCGTTGCCCTCCAGCTCGCGCCGCAGGTCGTCCGGCACGGCCGCGGCGCGCTGGCCGTCATACGCCGCCTCCCAGCGGCCGTCTGCCTTGGCCCGCTCGACCTCGCGCAGGCCCGCCGGCTTCATCGCGTCCCTAGCGGCGAGCGCCGCGACCCGGTCGCAATTGATCCTGGACCATGGGCTCCGCGGCCGGCGCGGGGTGAAGCGCTGCAGCCAGTAATCGCCGTCGAACTTGTCCTTCTGGCCGTCGATCCAGCCGTAGCAGAGCGCCACGTCGAGCGCCTCCGAATAGGAGACCGTGGCGAAGCCCGAGGCCTTCTTGGCGAACTTGAGCCACAGCCCGGGCGAGGTCGCATGATGCTCCGCGAGCCACGCCTCCCAGGCGTCGTCGGACTCGAACGAGATGACGGGCCGGTCCTGCTTCACGCTCATGGCGGGCGTTCACTTGCCCGCGGGCGTGGTGGGCGAGCCGGGCCGCACGGGCGCTAGCTCTCGGCCGGCGGCGGCTCTTCCATGCCCACCGAGAACATGCGCTCGAGGTTGTAGCGCGAGTAGACGCGGAAGGCGATCAGCGTCTCGGTGCGGACGATGCCCTCGATCTTCAGCATCTGGTTGGTGACCGCCGTCGCGATCCCCTCGTTGTCTGCCACCCGCGCCACCGCCACCAGGTCGTACTGCCCTGCCACCGAGTACACCTCGGTGATCGGCGGGAGGTCCACCAGCTGCTGTGCCACCTCGTTGATCCTCGACTTCTCCACCACCAGCAGGATGACAGCGCTGACCATGACAGCAAGCCCCCTCCAGCCAGCAGCTCGCGCGCGGCGTCCGCCAGCTCTCCGACTCTACAACAGGCGCCTACGGGGAATCCCCCTCCGACCCGGGCCCGTGGGCGGCGGATCTCCTC
>DATNKH010000272.1:0-3556 GCA_035603475.1 Thermoanaerobaculia bacterium | reverse complement strand
CGGCGAGCGCGGACAGGCCGGCATCGTCGAGGCGGGCGAGCAGCCGGTGGCGATCCGCGCCGAGCGGGCGGGGCAGCCCGGCGAAGAGCCGCGGGTGCTCCCGGCCCGCCCTGGCGAGCGCCACGACGCCATGGCGGGAAGGCAGGACGGGACGGTGCCGGTCGTAGAGGTCCTGGTAGCCGTGCTCGTAGATCCCATGGAGCGCGATCCACTGCATCAGCCTCTCGGGTTGCAGGCGGGCCCCGGGGTATCGCCGCCGCACGTCCGGCCGGTCGCCGTAGATCGCGTCGAAGAGCGCCGGCAGCAGGCTCCCGGTGTAGGCGATGGGCGACAGCAAGGCCTGGCAGTAGTGCGCTTCTCCGGCCGCGGTCCAGGGGCTCGCCGCCGCGGCCAGCAGCGTCTCGTGTTGCTTCCAGATGAGTCGCATGCGTTCGTCCACGGCGATGCCGGAAGGGAAAGCATCGAAGCGGTACCGCCGGCGCAGGTCCTCGGCCGCGCCGTTCTCGCGCAGCCGCTCCGCATAGAGCTCGGTCAAGCGGGCGACGGAGGGCAGCACGTAGAGCGAGTGGCGGCGGTCGTGCCGGGACAGGGTGTACGGGTCCGACAGCGAGTAGCCGCTGAAGTGGAACGCCACCAGCGGCTTGCCATCCACCGTCCAGGCGTCCTCGCGGGCGGGATCGTCGAGGGCGGCACAGCGCAGCGAGCGGTCGTGGAGGTTCCAGTAGGCGACGTTGTAGGCGGCGTCGCGCAGCACGCGCACCTCGTCCACGAAGCTGGTCACCCAGTTGAAAGCGTTCTGCTCCGTCTGGCCGCCCAGCTCGAGCATGAAGGCGCCGGGGCGGGTCACCAGGTCCCGCCACGCATGGAGGAAGGCCTGGGCGGAGGCGGTGGCGCGCAGGCCGAACAGGCCGGAGTTCAGGGGTCCGGCGAAGGCGATGTCCCCCATCGTCGGCCGCTCCCAGAAGCGGTCCGGGTGCGGCAGCGGTGCCAGGGTGTGGGGCGTGACGACGAAGTCGTGGTCGTCGAGCTCGGCGAGGAGCCGCTCGAATGGAGCGCAGGTCAGGAGGTCCGAATCGATGAAGACGACCTTCTCGCAGCGGGTGCGCCGGAGGACGTGATCGAGGACGTAGGGCTTCATGGCGGCGCAGAGCTCGAACGCGGTGTACTTGAGCGCCAGGTAGTCGAAGCCGTCGCCGCCGATCTCGGGCAGGCAGCAGGCCAGCAGCGTCGTACCCTCGACCGCGAGGGGCTCCTCGCCGTCCCAGTCCACGATGCCGAGGAAGGCCGGCGTCCCGGGGTGGTGCCGGCGAAAGGCGGCGAGCGCCGTCCGCGCGAGGTAGAGGTAATTGCGGGTGCAGACCGAGACGACGCAGGCGCCCTTGCGTGCGGCGAAGAGCGCGGGCGGCGCGGCGGCGGTCCCGCCGCGCACGGCGCCGACGGCGACGGCGACGGCGTGTACGCCTGGGACGGCCGCGCCGGCTGCGGTGGTCCGGCGGCAGGGCGGGAATCCGAATTGGTGGCGAATGGTGTCCGCGGGAGGCGCCTCGGGCGCGCCGGCGGCGCCGGCGACGGCACCGGCCGCGGCGGTGAGGCGCCGCGCCGCTCCCAGCAGCATCCGGCGAACGAGATCGCGTGTCGGCCAAGGCAGCATCAGGTCAGCCTCCTTCGAATGGGCCGCGCTGCGATGCCCATGGACACGCTAGAGCGCGGCGAGGACGGTGCCAAGAGCATGAACATGCGCCGCGGGCGGCCGGCCGGCGCTCAGAAGTACCAGACTTGCATCGCGAGGGTGAGCTCGTTGGTGTCGCGGATCGGCTTCTCCGGCAAGACGCGCAGGAACTGCGCGCTGAGCTTGAGGTTCAGGCCGTGTACGTAGTAGTGCATGCCGGCGCCCCAGCGCAGCATGTTCTTCTGCTGTAAGTTGCCGGCGCTGAACCGCTGACGCTCGAACTTCGCGAACGGCTGGGCCTTGAGCGCCGAGGCGAAGTAGGCCAGCTCGACCAGGTAGTCGTTCTGGCGCGCCGGCGCCGGGAGGAAGCTCTCGCCGTCGTAGTGGCTCCATTGTACCTGGCCGGCGATCTCGTCGCCCGCCCCGACCGGGAGGGTGGTGAAGACGTCGGCGTTGTAGGCGTGGTAGCTGCTCTGGCCGTCATAGCCGGTGCTCAGGGCCAGGATCTTCTTCTTGCCGAGGTTGGTGCCGTGGTAGACGTACCCTCTCTCGGTGTCGAAGACGTCGTACTGCAGGTAGACGGTGTCCCGGAAGGCGTTGCGGGAGCTCGTCTCCCTGACCCCCTGGGTGAGCGCCACCCGGTACTCCAGGCGGCCGCCGTCCACCAGGTATCCCTTGGCCTCGACGCCGGTGTCGCGCGCGGCGTCGGCGGGGTTCGGGTTGATGATGATCGTCGAGGTCGGGCTGATGTCCATCGTGAGGTAGCTCAACGTCCCTTGCAGGGAGTTGCGGCTCCACGGGACGATGAACTGGCCCGCGTCGAGGGCGAAGGCGTCGGCGAGCTTCCACTCCATCCAGGCGTCCTGGATGACGAACCCGGTGGCGAGCGCCTTCGGCGCCTTGCCCAGGTTGACGTCGTCGGTCTGAAAGTAGAAGGTGACGCCGGGAGCCACCGATCCGGTGACCAGGAAGCGGTCCCGGCGCAGGAAGAGGTTCTGGGCGTAGCCGCCGGTGGCGGCGCTCTGCGTCCAGTCGGCCTGGCCGTTCAGCTGCAGGCCTAACCTGAGCCAGACGTCGTCGTTCACCTTGAGGATCGCCTGGGCCCGGGCCGCGGCCGGAGCGAGGGCGGCCAACGCCGCCGCCAGTGCGGTCGCGGCCAAGACCAGCCGCGCAATCGAGTGATGCGGGTGTCGCGTCATCCCAGCCTCCCTTTCGTGTAATGTCATCTTAGGTCATGCCCAGCCAGGTTGGCAGGGGTCACGGACCGGCCGCAAAGCATGCTCATGCTGGCGCGCGGCGACCGGACGCACGGCCGGGTCCGCCGGTCCGCCGGCTCGGCCGGGTCCGCCGGCACCACGGCAGGCCGCTGGTGTCTCGCCATGAACGCTATGAAGAGGTGCGCCGGTCAGGCGCGAGAGGGGACAACCGCGGGGACAGGTCAGCGAAGTTCTGCGCGCTACAATGTATCTTCATGGAGCATCGTGTCAGCCTACGCGAGATCAACCAGCACCTGACCCGCTACGTGAAGGCGGCCGAAGCCGGTGAGCGGATCGTGATCACCCGGCGCGGGAATCCGGTCGTCGCCGCCACGCCTGCCAGCCTGCGGTTGGCGATGCGCGCCGTCGAACGGCACGGTCTCGCCTTCTGGGACGCGATGCAGTGGGCGGTCGCCAAGCAGTCCGGGGCAACGCTGTTGTTGAGCGAAGACCTTCAGCACGACCGCGAGTTGGATGGCGTCCGTTTCCGGAATCCGTTCCTGGCCGACGATCCCTTCGCTGGCTGAATCCGTGGCCGCGATCGTTCCCCGTTTGGCGTGGGCGCTCGGCGGCGATCGCAGTTGACCTCATGACCTGGCACGTCGTCTGGGTGCTGCTCGGCAAGGCCGCG
>DATNKH010000271.1:0-8381 GCA_035603475.1 Thermoanaerobaculia bacterium | reverse complement strand
GCTATGCCGCCTGCTCGGCCGGCCTCTCGCAGTCGCCGGTCGACCTCGGCGCGCTCGAGCCGAGCCGGCTGCGCACCGGCATCTTCCACTACGGCCCGACCGCGATCGTGCTGTTCAACGACGGCCACACCATCAAGGCGGACTATCCGCCGCCCGCCGGCTACCTCGTCGACGGCGCCCGCTTCGACCTCGTGGAGTTCCACTTCCACCATCCCAGCGAGCACGCCTGGCGCGGCAAGCACTACGCCATGGAGCTCCACCTGGTCCACCGCACCGCCGCCGGCCTGATCGGCGTCGTCGGCGTCTTCCTCGAAGAGCGCCGGAGGCTCGACAACCCTGCTCTCGAGGTGCTCTGGCAGAACCTGCCGACCACCAAGGGCGTCCGCACCTACCCACCGGTACCCTTCGACGCCGCATCCCTCCTGCCGCCCGACCGCCACGGCATCCGTTACATCGGCTCGCTCACTACGCCCCCCTGCACGGAAGGCGTCCGCTGGTGGGTGCTCGACCAGCCCATCCCGATCTCCAGCGACCAGGTCGCCCGCTTCGCCGCCCTCTTCGCCGACAACGCCCGCCCCCTCCAGTCCCTCAACGGCCGCAAGCTCCTCGCCGAGCGCCCGCTGCCGTAGCTCATCTCGCTCCCGCACGTTCCTCCTGCGGCGGTAGTGAATCAGTTTTCTCGCCTCCATTTGGGCGAGGACTCAAAATCCGATCATGGGCACCCCAGGGTGTCTCCCGAGCACCACGGGACACCGGAAACCAAGCAGGATCAGGGACTTGTGGGTGCGCAATGATGCCTGGCGGACCCCGCAATCCCCTAGTCAGTCCGCTGCAGCCGCTTTCTTCTTGGCAGGCCCTTTCTTCGCGCGATCGCTCTGATCGAGCGTGGCCTCCACCTGGCTGGCACCCGTTTTGATCCCGACCCTCGCCTGAACCTGCCCCACCAGATTCGGTACCAGCCGCTCGCTGGCGCCCGCGGCAAGTCCCAGCATCAGCATGAAGGCCAACGCATGAGATTGCGGTAGCCTCGTGGTGACACCCAGGAGAAGGTCCGCTTTCGCGGCCAGGGCGACCGTGAAGCCGCCTGCGACACCCGCGACCACCCGTGCAGCGCCTTCGACGTAGTGGATCTTGCGACCTGCGCCCGCCTCCATCCCGATCATGTTCGACCTGCCAAGGATGAACATGAAAGCTCCAATGCCGCCGCAGCACGCGGTCAGCGCCACGTCGAGCGCGGTACTTCCTGATGCAAGGCTGCCGACCGGCCGGTGCCGTGCAATCCAGATGCCCACGGCGAGCAGGGCCAGCACGGCGGCGACCGCACCAGCGGCGGAGAGATACCACATCCTGGCGAGCTCGGACTTCCGCGCGTTCAGGTAGTGCTCCGCCTTCTCGAGCATGAATTTCGCGGCGCCAGCACGCTTATCGCTGATCATCCGCGCGACTGCTTCGCCCAGAAGCCGGCCCATCGGCAGGCGGTGCGAGGTTCTTTTCAATGGTATCGACAGGGTTTCAAGGTACGTCACGCTGTTGAAGACCCCACCCGAACTCTTGGGGTACCCGGCACGTTTCTTGACGGGACTGCAGTGGACGACGTGCTCTTTGTCGAGATACACCCTGAATCCATTATCCTCGATGATGAACGTTGCGATCAGCTTGTTGGTGTAGGGATCGATATCGCCTTCCGAGAGCTCGGAGCGGGGCTCGGGAGTCGAAACCGGCGCCGGTTCCACGGCGGGGAGCTGTCGCTCCAGTGCCGGGTCGGCGGATGCGTGCCTTCCCAGAGCGCGCGCTTTTCCCCTGATAGCTGCGATGAGATTCTGCCGTACCGCTGCGCTGTGGCTCATGTCTGAAATCTCCGCTCGGCCGCATGCCAATGGGGGCTTTGCTTTACCCTCCTCCTGTCAGTTCGACAGGTGGAGCCGCCACCTCGTAGACCCTTCGAGCTGATTCGACGGACTCATGCTGCGTTTTTCCCCATCGGTCACCATTAAGAATACAGTCAAGAATCATAAGTGTCAAGAGTGTTAGCTAAATATTGCCATATCTGTAGTGAAACTGCCAGGGGCTTCCAAGGGGGGCCCGAGGTAAAGACTGTACAACGCAATACTGTGTAAATGTGCATATGCAATGAGGTGGATGAAATGCGGCTGAGATCGGCTAAGGACGCGATCCCTGGAGCCGGAACGCCGGCGCCACGAGGACGCGCCGTCGAACGACTGGTCACGGCATGGCTGCGGCACGACCCCCGCGATTGGGGCGCCGCGCTCTCAAAAAGACCTTTTCCCGCACGTCCCCTCTCGCCAAGCCATGGGCAGCGACCTCCCCGAGCCCCGGGATGCCCGCCTGGCCCGCGAGTGCCGGTGACAGCGGCCAGCTTCCTGACCTTATGTCGACGCTCATGGCCGTTTCCGACCACCTCGACGACCCGCCGCCGCGCCTTGCCGAGGCTTTGTCCTTGGTGACCTTCTGAACTATACTGGTGATCCTCTGCGGATTGCGACCTAAATACATGGTCGAATGAGTCTACGCGATCCGACCTGACTCGACTCCGGCCGGCTGCGTTTGCCTTGCAGCGTCGCTAAGGCCAAATAGCGGCAGGCGGCAGAGCGCCTCCGGAAATTCACACTGCGCCTAGAGATCCCAACCTCCGATTGGAGATGATATGGAAGTCTCCCGAGCCGTTCAGCAGATCGACTGCTCCTCCTGGGACGAGTTCAAGTCTGGACTGCGCCACGAATACGCGGAGCAGATGGATGGCCGCACTCCCCTCTACCGAGGGCATGCTCGCACCAACTGGAAGCTCGCATCTCCATGGGACCGCGAGCTCGGGAGAAGGGTCTCAAAGTCACGAAGCCCCGACACCCACTCACGGCTTCTTGCGCATCTATTAGACAACTTCAAGGATCTCGTGATTGGACTGCCCGGCATCCATGCCAGGGACCTTGCGACCGACGATGACTGGTGGACTCTTGGCCGCCACTACGGACTTACAACTCCACTTCTAGACTGGACAAAGAGCCCTTACGTGGCCGCCTTCTTCGCCTTTACCGGATTCCTAGAACACATCAGTCCGGGGGTTACTACCGTCGGATCGATGGACGGGCAAAGGCTTCTGAGTCGCGATAGCACGGACCGGGTTGCGATTTGGTCATTCATGGTAGAGCGCATTTCAGAGTACAAACCCGGGCCGCCTGCAGACCTCGAGATCATCCACGCGCGAACCGACGTCGGTCACCGCCAACGCGCCCAGCGCGGCGTATTTACCAGACTAAAGCACGATAGCTACTCCTGCCTCGAGGACTATCTAGAATCCCTCAATCCCGAACAGCCGCCACTGCGCAAATATCTAATTCCAGGTTGGGAGGCAGCCAAAGCCGTTACCGAACTCCGGATGATGAATATCACTTTCGCCACACTGTTCCCTGACCTCACAGGAGCTGCCCTTCAGGCAAACTTTGAACTGGCCTCAACCGGGCTCATCGTCTTCTCAATGATGCGCGCTGATACTTGGACTCTCCTCGTCGATCCTCCGGATAAGTCAGGCTCTGACTGCGGCAAGGCGTGAGGCGGCGGAGCGCACGACCGGAGGTCAGGTTTCAGGGGCGACCCCGCATCGCGCCCCGGCCGCGGTTCACGCCGGCGACGCAGGCCGCGAACAGCGCGGCGATCAGCGAAAAGACGAGAAGGCTTGCCTCCGGCCCCATCGGGCCGCCGGTCAGCCATGGCAGGCCATGGAAGGAGGAGGCCAGCAGGTGGCCGGTGATGGGCTTGCCGTCGTTGCCGGTGTTGGGGCCGCCGAAGGCCGCCATGGCGAGGAAGTTCCAGCCGAAGTCGAAGCCGGCCGCAGCCAGATGTCGCCGGTCAGGCGCACCGTGTAGCAGAGGAAGAGGCCGAGCAATCCGGTCGAGAGACCGTCCGCCCAGGTCTCCATCGGCTTGGTGAAGTAGTGCAGCGTGCCGAAGAGCGTCGACAGCGCCACCGCCGCCGGCCTGCCTTCTTCCCCGCTCTTTCCACCCGCTACTCCTGCCGCAGGGCAGTCACCGGATCGACGCCGGCCGCGCGGCGCGCCGGCACATACGCGGCGACGAGGGCGGCGACGAGCAGGCAGGCCGCGCCGGCCAGGTACGGCAGCGGCTCGGCGGCACTGGCCTGGTAGAGCTGCGCCGCCAGCCAGCGCATCAGGGCGAAGCCGCCTCCCAGGCCCGCGGCGACGCCGGCCGCCGCCATCAGCGCGGCGCGGCGCAGCACCAGGGCCAGCGCGTCGCGGCGGCCGGCGCCGAGCGCCATGCGGATGCCGATCTCGCGCGTGCGCTGCGCCACCGTGCAGGCCATCAGCGCGCCGACGCCGGCCGCCGCCAGCGCCAGCGCCAGCCCGGCGAAGACCGCGACCACCAGCAGCGAGAACCGCGGCCTCGCCAGCGCGCCTCCGACCTGGTCGGCGAGCGTGCGCAGGCGGTTGACCGGCACGTTGGGGTTCATCGCCCACACCTCGCGCCGCACCGATGGCGCCAGGGCGAGCGGGTCCGTGGTGGTGCGTACCACCATCGTCAGGCCCCCGGGAGAACCTTGCGCCGCGGCGAAGAAGATCTCGGGCGTGGGTGCGCCGGCGAGCGAATCGAAGACCGTGTCCCCCACCACCCCCACCACCTGCATCCATGGGCCGTCGCGCCCGTCGCGCAGCCGCCGTCCGACGACCGGACCGCCGGCGAGGAAGCGCTCGGCCAGGGCTTGGTTCACCAGCCCGACCTCCGGCGCCCGCGCGTCGTCGCGGTCGGTCAGCTGCCGCCCGGCGAGCAGCGGGATCGCCATGGCCTGGAAGTAACCGGGGGTCACGCCCCGTCCGCCGACGATGGGCGGCCCCTGGGGCGGGACCGGTCTTCCCTCCACGATCAGCTCGCTGATGCCGTAGGCCGGCTCGAGCGGCAGGCGGGTAATGCCGCCCACGGCGACCACCCCGGGAAGTGCCGCGAGACGCCGCTCCACCTCCTGGAAGAAGGCCGCCCGCGCCGTCGCGTCCGGGTGCCGGCGCCACTCCGGCGCGATCTCGAAGACCAGCGCGTGATCGGCGCGGAACCCCGGATCGACGCCGCTCAGGCGCGCGAAGCTGGCCAGCATCAGCCCGGCGCCGCCGAGCAGCAGCAGCGCCAGCGCGATCTGCGCCGCCACCAGCGCATCTCCCAGGCGCACGCGCGATGGCCCGGCCGAGGCGCCGCGGCCGGCCGCGGCCGCCAGGGCCCCGGCCAGCGGCGTGCGCGCCCCCCGCCACGCCGGCAGCGCGGCGGCCAACAGGCCGGAGACGATCGCAGCGCCGAGCGCATAGGCGAGCAGGAGACCGTCCAGACGCACGTCGCCGGCGCGCGGCAGGTCTGGCGGCAGCAGCGCCGGCAGCAGGCGCAGGACGCCGAGCGCCAGCCCCAGGCCCGCGGCGCCGCCGGCCAGCACCAGCAGCAGCGCCTCGCTCAGCACCTGCCGCGCCAGCCGGCCCGGACCGGCGCCGAGCGCGGCGCAGATCGACAGCTCCCGCTGCCGCGCCGCCGAGCGCGCCACCAGCAAGCCCGCCAGGTTGCCGCAGGCGATCAGCACCAGGAAGGTCACGGCCCCGAGCAGCAGCAGCAGGCCGGATCGCGCCTCGCCGGCCACCTGCTCGGTCAGCGGCACCAACGTGGCGCCGGCACCTCCGCACTCCCGCGGGTACTCGAGCGCCAGCCGGCCGGCGATCGCCCGCGTCTCGGCCTGCGCGGCGGCCAGCGTCGTGCCGGGTGCCAGCCGGCCGACCACGTCGTAGGCGTGGTCATGGTGGTTCTGCAGGCTCGCCCGGCTGCGCAGCGGCAGCCACAGCTCGGCACGCTGGCCGGGCGAGCGCAGGTGGAGCGGCACCGAGAACTCCGGCGGCATGACTCCGACCACCGTCAGCGCCAGGTCGTCGAGCCGCACGACGCGGCCGAGCACCCACCGGTCGCCGCCGAAGCGCCGCCGCCAAAGCTCATGGCCCAACACCACCGACGGCGCGGCGCCGGGCCGGACATCGGCCGCCGTCAGCACCCTCCCGAAGAGGGGCGCGGCGCCGAGCAGCGGGAAGAAGTCGGCGCTCACCTCCGACCCGTAGAGCACCTCCGGTTCGCCGGCGCCGATCAGGTCGAACCCGTGCGACAGCATCGCCGACAGCTGCCGCAGCGTCCGGCTCTGCCGCCGGTAGTCCTCGAAGGTCGCGGCCGCGACCTCCGTCCGCGGGCTGCCCTGGCTCGGCGAATGGTCCTCCCAGAGGGCCACCAGCCGGCCGGGGTCGCGGTACGGCAGCGGCCGCAGCAGCACCGCCTCGACGACGCTGAACACCGCGGTGTCGGCGCCGATCGCCAGCGCCAGCATCGCCACCGCCGCCAGGCTGAGCCCCGGGCTGCGCCACAGCCGCCGCCCGGCCAGGAGCGCCTCGCGGCCCAGCTCGGTCCATCGAGTCGTCATGATCGCACCTCTTGATCCTCGCCGGACCGTCCCGCCGGCGCCGGTGAGGGCATGAATGCGCTCGCCGCTACTCGGGCACTACGCCTTCGCCGCGAACGGCGTCCTCGCTCCGGCGGGCGGCGCCACGCCAAAGACCGCGAGCCTGGCCGGCGGCACGCGCCGGTGGAAGCGCCACCAGGCCGGAGGCCGGTTCGCGAGGTTGCCGCCATGGACGACCTGCAGGAGATACGGTCCGGGGAGGCACTGCGTGCGGTAGTGCCGCTCGAGCACCTTGTGGTCGTGGGCGAAGGGGTTGGCGCCGCGCAGGAACGCCGCCAGCGGCGACGGTTCGCGGCGCCTGAAGCCATGGACCCTGCCCGTGCGCGCATCGAGCCGCAGGAAATCCTTCGTGCAGAGCACCTCGGCGCCCGCCGCGGCGGCTGCGTCGGCGACGTCGTCCAGCCGCCGGAACCAGTCCTCGTGCAGCGCGTCGTCCGAATCGAGCCTGGTGACGACCTGCTCCGGCGAGCCCCGCCACCCCCCGTACCACCCGTCCTGCACCACGATCGAGAGCCATTTCAAGTCGGCGAGCCGCCCTGACACGTACTCGGCGCTCTGGCTCGAGCACAGGAGCACGACCGGCACCCGCAGCCGCTGGACGCTCGGCACGTAGTAGGTGCGGAAGGGCGCCAGCCTGCTCTCGAGCCATCGGCGGTCGGCATGGAGGGGAGCGGTGGCGGGATCCAGTCGCGGGACCGAGAAACGCGTGGCGATCACGTGCCGCATCGCCGGCAGCTTATCGCGCTTGCCCGGCCGGCGGCCCTGCCATCTAATGCGGTTCATGCCGGTCCTGCCGATCAGGCTGTTCATGCAAGGCGAGCCCTCGGCGCGCATCCCAGGGCGGGCGAGCCTCTCGCCGCCGCCGGCCGCGCTCCTGCCGGCGGCGAGGGTCGTCCTCGTCGCGATGGGTACGCTCGGCGCGTTCGGCCTTGGCGCCATCGGCCTCGGCGTGCTCGGCTGCGCGGCGACGCGCGCCGGCTCCGCGCCGCGACCCCTGGCACCGCCTGCCGCGCGAGCACCGGCCGAGGCGCCCACCTCCGACCCGCAGGCCGCCGCCGGCCAGCAAGCCGCCGGCCAGCGGGCCGCCGCCGACCACTACCGGCAGGCCTGCGAGGCCGGTCAGCCGCTCGGCTGCTACAACCTCGGCATGGTGGAAGCGACCGGCCTCGGCGCGGCGCAGGACCTCGCCGCGGCGGCCCGCCACTTCGCCAGGGCCTGCGATGGCGGCGACGCCCCCGCCTGCGGCGAGCTGGGAGCCCTGCTTGCCGCCGGCACCGGTGTCGAGCGCGACAGCCCCCGCGCCGCCGCGTTGCTCGGCATGGCATGCGACGGCGGCGAGGCGCCGGCCTGCGCCGGCCTCGGCCATCTCTACGCGGTGGGGCGCGGCGTGCCCCGCGACGAGGCACATGCCCGGGCGCTCGCCGAGCGCGCCTGCGCGGGCGGCGTGGCCCAGGCCTGCCTGGAGCTGGCGGCCGCCTACGACGAGGGCACCGGCCTCGCCGGTCTCGCGGGTCTCGCCGGCAGGCCGGACCCCGCACGTGCCGCCGAGCTCTATCGGCGCGCCTGCGACCTCGGCTCGGCGCCGGCCTGCGTCAGCCTCGGGGCCGTACTCGAGGAGGGCCGCGGCGTGCCCGCCGATGCCGCCGCCGCCCTCCCCCTCTACCGCCACGCCTGCGACCTGCACGCGGCCGAGGGATGCCGCCGGCTGGGCAGTCTCTACGAGCACGGCCGCGGCGTCACCGGCGACCCGGTCCGTGCCCTGGCCCTCTACGGCCAGGCCTGCGACCTCGGCGACGACCAGGCTTGCGACGACCGATCGCGCCTGGCGCCGCCGCCCCGCTGAGCGATCAACAGTGGTAGCAGATCGAACGCCGGGTGGG
>DATNKH010000270.1:0-5557 GCA_035603475.1 Thermoanaerobaculia bacterium | reverse complement strand
GAGCGGTGGACACCGGCACCGACACCGGCACGACGACGCCGTGGGCGCCCTGCTTCTTCACGACCCACCCGGCCGACGCGAGCCCACAGACCACGACCGCGGCGAGGACCGCCATCCAGGCTCTTGGCCTCGCCGCGATCGCGGCTGTTGCGGACATCGTGGCTGGTGCGGATGGCGCGGCAGGTGCGGATGTCGCGGCAGGTGCCACCTCATGGCTCTGCGCCGCTGCCGCTGCCGCCGCGGACGCTTGGAGATCGAGTCCTCGCAGGACCTCCTCGATCGTGTGGCTCAAGCGATCCACGTCGTAGGCCCAGCGGGCGTCGCTGAGCTCGATCGCGTTGCGGCGCGCCAGCCTGGCGATATCCGCCGGCAGTTCCTCCGCGCGCGGCATCGGGGCGCCCTGCACCAGCACCGGGATGACCCGGATCGACCGCTGGAGCGCCGTGGCAAGCTCCAGCCGGACATAGTCCGCCTCATCGTCCAGACGCCGATGTCCAGCCGCGTCCTTGACCCGCAGCCAGTCGTTGCCGATCACCACGATCAACACCTGGCAGGACCCCACCGCCTTCTCGATCACCTCGGCGAAGTCCACGCCCGGTTCCAGGGTGTCGATGTCCATGAACACCCGGCCCGGCAGGCGGGCGCTCAAGCGGTCGAACAGCCGCCCCGTGTGGCCCGCGCTATCTTCGCGGCGGTAGTTGATGAAAATGTTCGCCGATCGTTCGAACGAGCTTCGTATCTGGCTCATGGCTGCTCTCCGCGGCCTGCCGGCAGGAACGCGCTCATGGTCAGTTCCTGCCTGCCGGCCGTCCAGTCCTTCTCGACGGCTTTCGCCTCCGGCTGCTGGTTTCTGACAAGAGCCGCGAGCTCGAGGGTGCCCGGCCGCCCGCTCGCGGGAGGAGCGCTGCTCGACATGGTGCGAGACCTTGCCGCCGGGAACTCTCCCGCCCGGGTGTGGCCACCCGGGCGGGGACGACGGTGCTTACGAGGGGGCTGCGAGGCCGGAGCCGGGGCGGCTCAAGGTGGCCCGCAGGCCATGCAGGGCGGCGACTCGGGCTGGGGGTAGACCCATGGCTGGCAGGACTCTCGCGCCCGGCTGGGGTCGGAAGGTTCCGGCACGGCAGATGACGCGCGGCGCGGGCGGTCGCATGGGAGCTGGACCGGGCAGGAGGTGGATCCTCCTCGGGCACAGGCCAGCGCGAGCGCGGCGCAGAGCGAGAGCTTGTGGACCTTGGGACGGACCGACGCGGAGGAGGCGCTCGCGCCGAACCAGAAATCCGCCGGGATGGACAGCTCGTCCCCGCTTTCGTCGAGGATGTTCATGACCTCGCTCGAGCTGAGCTCGGGGAAGGAAGCCCACACGGCGGCGGCGATCGAGGAGGCGACGGCCGTGGCCACGGAGCTGCCGGTGAGCGCGGCCGTGTACCGCGAGTCGAGGGGGCATGGCACCACGGCGTTTTCGGCGTAGGCGGCCCGCCGGGGCATCCCGCCGGGACGGGCGTTCACCAGGGGTAAGTCGCCGGCTCCCAGTCCGCCGACGGCGTAAAGCAGCGGCTGACGGGGCTCGCGACAGCTCTCCTCCAGCGCACCTCCGGCCTCCCAGGCACCCGGCAAGAGAGGCCCGAAGTTGGCGCAGGGCTCGGCCTTCGCATTGCCCGCCGCCGCCAGCACCAGGGCGTCGAAGCCGGCCGCGTATTGCAGGGCACGATAGACTGCCTGCGTGCCCGCCCGCATCTCGGCGATCTGCTCTTCGTCGAGGCCGCCGAACAGCTCACCGTCCCAGGCCAGCGACAGGTTGAGCACCAGGTGCCGCTCGGAGCTTCCCCGCTGCCGATCTGTCCACCAGGCGTCCACCTCGCTGCTGATGGCCTCGGCGAGATCGCTCTGCATGCCGAGATAGCCTCCGTTGAGCTCGTCTCGCCGGGTGAGCTCCGGGCTCTCCGCGTTGAACTCGAGGATCGGCAGCGCGAGCCGGGTGGTGATCCGCGCGGCGCAGCTCTTGCCTTCGCACACCAGGTTCTTGCCGATATAGGCGAGGGCATAGCCGTGCCACGACCTGCCCCGCCGCTCGGGAAGGCCTCCAAAGGTCGGCTGGGTGTCCAGGAAGGCCAGTCGCACGCCATAGGGGTTGGCGATCGTGGGGGCTTTCGCCGGCAGGCCGGCCTCCCTGAGGAAATCGTGGGAGGATGAGTCCGCGCTCTCCACGCCCGGATCTGTCGGGCCGGAGATCGCAAGGCCAGCGCAGTCCTGATCGAGCCGCACCAGCTCGGCGCTTCTGGCCGGTGGGGCCTGCGGCTGCCGCGGCCACTGGTGCGCGGCCTCGTAGACGCAAAAGCGGCTGAGCTCCCGGATCACTGCGGGGCCGGGTACCTTCTCGGACACTTTCGCCGGGTGGAAGTCTCCCCGCTCGGATGCTTTCGCCGCGCAGTAGTCCTCCTTTTGCAGGGCAGGGCTCACGTGGGCAAACAGGGGCCGCACGGTCCAGCCCGGGATGTCCGGGCAGCTCACCCCTGGCCGGCTGATCCCGATCCAGCGCCAGTCGGCGCACGCCTTCGCGATCTCCAGGCGCGGAGGTCGCGGTCGCGGAGGTTGAAACGTCGCACAGCCGCTCATTGCGATCGCAGGCCAGGCAGTGATCCAGAACACAACGTTCTTCCTCATGGCGTCTCCTTAGAGTTCTTGACGCCCTCCTGGGAGGGGCGGCCGTTTTTTATCTTGACGCCCCCGGAAGGGGGCGGCCGCTCGAGGTGTCGTTGAGGTCCTTCGCCGCCGCGGCATGATTCCTGACAGCAGGCGCCGGGCAGGGCCTGCCCGGAGGGTCCCCTCAGGGCTCAAAGATGCGGAAGCTCCCCCAGTCCACTCCTGGGCTTCGCTGCCGCCAGGAGAGCTGGGCGCGCTGGAGCGCCACGGCGAGGTCCGGCTCACGGTCCCACTGCCGATAGAGATCGGCGAAGAACGCGGGCAGCGTGCGGTCGGCCGTGGGCCGGGTGGAGGCGATGACGGCCTGCGAGCCGGCAAGCAGGAAGGCGTGGGCCAGGCCCAGGCTCTCGACGGGAGTCTCGGCGGACGACCGGCCGGTGTCGCATCCGGAGAGGACGACCCAGGCCGGCACCCGTTCGAGCGCCAGGAAGTCGCCAAGGGTCAATTCAGTGTCGTCGGCGAGCAGCAACCCGCTCTCCCAGCCGCCTACTCCGGAGAAGGTGCCGTGGCCGGCGTAGTGCAGGAGGTCGGCGGCGGCCAGCCGGTCCCGCACGGCCGCGGCCGACGCCTTGGTGTTGTCCACCTCCTCGGTGGTCCAGGGCAGCCGCCCAGAGGTCAGCACCTCGGCGACCGCCCGCGCTTCGATGAGCGCGCCCGGCAGGTCGCCCCGCGGATCCGCCACCAGGAAGGCGTGGCGCCCCGGGCTCCGCGTCGGTCCCGCCGCGACCGGGAGATCCAGCCCGTAGACCACGGGACGGCCTGTCAGGAGCACCTCGCCGTCGAACGGCAGGGCATGGAAGTCGACGCCCTGCAGCGGTCCACTCGCCAGTACACGGACCCGTCGAGCGTGCCGAATCGCGGCCTGGAACGGGAGCAACAGCCGCCGGGCGAGCTCCTCGGGACGGGACAGCACCTCCGGCGGCAGCTCGAAGCGGTGCGCCGTGACGGTCTTGCCGTCCGCGCTAAAACCGACCCAGCCGTGAGGCAGTGGATGATAGGAGAGGATCAGCTCTCCGGATCCTGGTGCCGGCGGCTCCTCTGCCGGCGGATCTCCGGGGGTTCCAAGGAGCAACAAGGCCTGGTCCAGGAGCTCCTTGACCCCCGTCGTCTCGGCTCTTCTCGCCGCCTGCTCCTGGCGGAGCTGGTCGCCCGGCAGCTTCCAGTCGTCTCGCGCGCGCTCTTCCAGGGCCGTTCGCCTCTCCTGATAAACCGTCAGGAGGCGCTCCCATCGGGCCCGCTGCTCCGCGGTGAGGCTTGCCAGGCGGTCGCCGCGCTCGACCTGCCGGAGCATCCGCGACCGAGCATGGCGCGCGGCGTTCAGGGCCAGCGCGTTGCTGCCCTGGTCGAGGAGCAACTCGACGTGCAGGCTCACGATCGCCTGGTGCGTCGCCATGAAGAGCTCTCGTCCCTCGTGGACAGGGATCTGGAGGCTCTGCTCGTCGAGCCTGGCCTCGGCCTGGAGGAGAGTCTCCAGGGCAGCGGCCTGGTCCCCGCGGGACAGCTGAGCCTGCGCCCGCCCGAAAGCGGCTCGCAGCCTGCCGTCGGGGGAACCCGCCACCGCGGCGAGCTGCTCAAGACGGTCGAACAGGGAAAGCGCCTCCGTCGGCCTTTCCTCGCGCAGGGCCAGCCGTGCCTCGAGATCGAGCCGCCACAGCACGAGGTAGAGAGGCGGACGAGGCTCGAGCTGCTGTGCCTGGGTCAGGAGATCCCGCGCCTCGGCGAGACGGCCTGCCTGCAGATGGGCCAGCGCCAGATTGATCAGGACGTTGGACACCTCCTCGGGCGCGACCCGCTTGCAGCTCCCGTACTTCTGCAGGGCCCTTTCGAGGAGGTGAGTGGGATCTGCCAGGATTTCGCCGGCCTCGCGCGCCAGCAGCGTGGACCAAGCCTGATTGTTGAGGAGCTGGGCCTCCTCGCACGCATCCGCCGGATGCGGCGTCCGGCGCAAACGGTCGAAGAGCTCGGCCGCCTCGCGCGAGCGCCCCACCCCCTGCAGGAGCAAGGCCAGCTCCTGTTCGGCCACCCACTGATAACGGGCCATCTTCACCCGCTCCGCGGTCTCCACGGCCTTCTGGACCTCGGTCAGCGCCGTGCGGTAATCGCCTTCCCGTTCGGCGAGCAAGGCTCGGCTATAGCTCACGAGGCAGCGGGATTCCGCCGGCGCCTGGGCAGGAAGGCGAAGGCCGTCAAGCATCGCTCGGACCGCGGCGAGGCGGCGCGCCTGGAGGTCGGCGCGCGCGAGAGTCGTCCTCTCGCCGACCTCACGCAGCAGGTCGCGGGACGCCCCTGGCACTGGCTGCTGAACCGGCGGCCCCCGGGGTTCGTTGCCCTCCGGCGGCGCGACCGACAGCGACCACGACGCCCGTCCACTCACCGCCTCGACGAGCACGGCTACGCTGGTCGCCGCGGCAGGAACGGTCAGCGTGAACCGCTGCCCTCCCCGGACAGGTTCCCCGGCGGCGGCGATCCTCCTCCCTCCGGCCTGGATCTCGACGCGCGCGTCCAGCGGAGCGCCCACCCAGAGCCGGAGCTCGCGGCTCGGCCACAGGACGCAGACCGGGCCCGGCACGAGTACGGCCTCGCAACCGGCGTACTCCACGTCCGAGGGCGGCGAGGGAGAAGCCGAGCGCAAGGAAGGTCCCGGCGCGCGGCACGAGACAAGGAGCCCGGCAAGCGCCAGCTGGAAGGCGCGGCAGACACTGTCCCGGTCTCCTCGGCGGTTCATGGCGGAGGCCGGTCCGCGACGATCAGGTCGGCGGACACCGCCTGCCAATGGTGGTAGCGCGTCCGCCCGGCGCGCAGCGCGGTCACCAGCTCGCTGTCAGGAGGGATCTTGCCCCTCTGGCCGACGACGATC
>DATNKH010000269.1:0-10023 GCA_035603475.1 Thermoanaerobaculia bacterium | reverse complement strand
GAGCCGCTCGACGATCTTGCCCGCCTCGGTCGCGCCCAGCTCGGCGATCCTCGCCCCGAGCTCGCCGATGAGGCTCTGGTACCCGTCTGCCGGCACCCACTGGCCTTCTGCCGACAGGACGGCCCTGACCTCTCCTTGGTGAATCAGCTCGCCCGACCCCGAGCCGTAGGTGGCAACCGCGATCACCGCCTTCTTGCCCTTCGAGAAGGAGGACAGCAGCTGGCGCCGGCCGCTCCCCTCCCTGGGCAGGCGTACGACGTGGGTGACCTCGAGCGGCCGGCCCGGATAGGGCAGGAAGAGTGCCAGCGAATCGTCTTGAAAGAAAGCGGAGTTGCCGCGCAGGAGCGCCAGGGTCCGGTCGTAGTCGTACCGCTCGCCACCGGTGACCCGATAGCGGAAACCAATTCCCATCAGGTCGTGCACCACGGAGAGGTCCGAGATGAGCCACTCGGGGCTCCCCAGGATGAAGGAAAACGCCCTTGGCTTGCCCTCGTGCAGGGCCCGCGAGAGGTCCCGCGCCGTGACCAGCACCGCGTGCACCTCGCTGCTGTCGAGGCGCCCGTCCGAGGCTCCGCTGATGATCTTCAGCACCTCGCGATCGCGGTGGTCCTCGCGCGCAGGGGGCGCTTGCGGATGTCGCGGACGGTTTTCGACCAGGGTATTCACCTGGGTGAACACCTTGCGCGCTCCCTCCACGATCTCGTGGAGCACACCCAGGTTCCTGCTGCCCTTCCAGAACAGCGTGATGCTCGACTGGAACTCCTCGCCCCCTTCGAGGTTACCTGGGATCGCAGCGCCGCTCCGGTGCGGCAGCGTGGCGCAGTTCTCGCCGTAACGCATGGTGTAGAACTGCAGCGACTGCAAGACGCGCAGGAGCTTCGCCAGCTGGTCCCGTTCCGATGGTTGCTGGCCAGGTGGTTGATCGGCCGTACTGCCCGGGAACAAGCGCAGCAGCTCTTCGCGGAGGCTGTGCTCCGCCGGCTGGTAGAGCACCATGCCAGTGGCGTAGGAATGGCGCAGCGCGAGGTCCTTGTCGATCGAATTCTGGGCGATGGCATCTCGCGCCAGCGCATTCGCGGAACGGACCAACCTGCTCCATGCGCCGATACGCCCCCTGTCCGGATAGTCCTCGTTGTGACGCATGAGATAGGACAGGGAGGCACGCTCCTTGTCGATGGCACCCACGATCCCGGCGGCCACACCGCGCGCGAACGCCTGCAGGAGGCTCTTGCTCAACAGCACCCCGGTAAGCCGCTCCGGCACCACGATGACGTGCTGGAAATGAAGCTCCGACCGGAACTCCTCCGCCTGCCGGGTGGCGGCGCTGCTCTCGGCGAGCACGACGATCGGCACCTTCTTCTTCTGCTCGAATGCCCACTCGCCGAGGGTGAGCTTGCGGTCGAAGAGCGCGAAATACTGCTCGAGGTACACGGCCTCCCACACTGCCTCGAGCACGTCGGCCTTGACCGCCTTCAGGCGCTCACGACTTGGATCATCGCCGAGCAGGTCCTGGAGCGAAGCGAGGAAGCTTTGCCGGTGCACCCCGAACGCCGAGCGCCTCCCTTTTGCCGACAGCGAGCTGCGGTAGTGCGCGCCGATGAGGCCGAAGCGGAGGCGGCCCGCGATGACGGTGCCGGCGGCCGCTTCGAGCTGCCCGACCGCCAGCGGCACCTGGTCCCTGATGTAGCGCGGAATCCGGGTGGCGCCGACGAACGGCCGGAAGGCGGTCGCCAGGTAGTCCTGGATCACCTGCTCGGTGGCGAGGATGTCGGCGTTCTGCGTACCGCTCGCCTGCAGCAACGTGCCCAGGACGTCCTTGACAAGGAAGTGAAGGGCCAGGAAGTAATCCCGTGTCGCCCTTGTCAGCTCGGCAGGTTTCACGCTGTCTACCCCTCTCGTCTTCCCGGAGAGCTCTCCCGCCCCGAGGCCCAGTCGTTCGGTGCTCGCATTCACCGCTACCTGCCCGCGTCGGCCCTGACGGCGATCTCTCTTCCCGACTGGTCCCGCAGCACCAGCGACCCTCCCCGGTTCAGGACGTGGATGTCGGCGGCCTCGAGCTGCAGCAACCCGCTGCACATTCGCCGGCGCCGGTCGTAGTGCTTGAACCGCACCAGCTGCTGCACCAGGTCGATGTGTGCCTCGACCAGCTCCCAGTGAGGAAGCTCTCGGACGCGCAGCATGCCAGGTTCAGAATCGGGTTCTGGCATTGCAGGTCGCTCCGTTCATGTGAATCTCCAATCAGGCGAGCGCTGCACGCCACGGAGCGTCAGGCTCCCTTCAGCATCGAAAGGAAGTCCGAGAGCTCGTCGAGGTTCGGAAGGCAAGCAACCAGCGTAAGCACCGTCGCGGCGGCAGCGGTCGCATCTCCTCCGTCGAAAGTACCCTTGTCGAAGAGGTTGGAGATGGCATGGCCGAACTTGTAGGTGAAGAGCGCGTTCAAACCGCTATTCACGCCCATCGCTGCCAGGGTGCCGGCGCCTGGGATGAGATGAAGTAGGGTGACGGCGATCTTGCTTCCTCCCACGTAAGCGCCAACTCCTGCCAGGACACTGGCCACGACCTTGGCGGCGAACACCCTATCTGACCTGTGCGCCGACCTGTCGGCGACAGCAATCATCATCGCGATCCAGATCCCAGTCATGGCAGAAACGTCCAGCCCGAAGGAAAATGCGCCCGGCAGGCCCACGGCGCCGGCAGACAGCGTGCCGTTCCTCACGATTTCTCGGTATTGGGTCTTGACCGACATGGCACCTCCATCGAATTGCGCGTCAAAGCGCCCGTGACTTCGCTGGGGCCGCAAGCTCGATACGATCAGCCTCGCCTGCGCCACCGGCACCTGCGACGTCTTGTTCGCTGCGCTTTCGCCTGGGCCCCGCTCGGGGCTCGCATGCCAAGAACCCCGTCGGCCAAGAAATGGTCAGCGCTGGCGGCTGCCTCCCTGGGTCCCCTGGCTCGGCGCCGCGGCCGTCTCTCGCTCCCGCTCCCGCGCGACGTGCGCTGCCCGCGCGCGGTGCGCTATAATCCGCAGCCAGGTGATCGAGAGGCTGGTCCATGGACCTCGATAGCGAGCCGAGCCGGCCGATGCTCGTCGAGGTCGCCACCTCCGGCCAGGCGCCGGCACCCGTTTTCGACCCCGTGCGGCTGGAGCTCGGCCATGCCGGCGAGGACGGTAACCGCCTCGTCTTTTGCAAGTATCAACGGCGAGTCCAACGCTTCTTCGAGCGGAAAGGGGCTTCCCGCGAGGAGGCGAAGGACCTCACCCAGGACACCTTCCTGCGGGTTTTCCGCAGCGACGTGAGGCTCGCCAACGGAGCGGAGCTCGAGGCCTGGCTGTTCGAGATCGCCAGGAACGTGTGGGCCAACTGGCTGCGGGCGAAGGCGACGCGCAAACGTGCGGCGACGGTGGTTTCGCTGGACGAGCCTCGCCCCGGTCGCGACCCCAGGGAGGTCGCGGACCCCGCTCTGGTCGCCGGCGCGACGGATGCCCTGGCGAGCGCCATCACCCGCGAGCAGCTGGAGATCCTTGGCCGCGCCCTCGCTGAGCTGCCGGAACAGATGCGCCAGTGCGTGACCATGCGCATCAGGGAAGACCTCAAGTACGGCGAGATCGCAGCGGTCATGAGAATCTCCATCGATACCGTCAAGTCGCATCTCCACCAGGCGAAGAGGCGCCTCCGGGCGCTCTTGGAGCCGCATTTCGGGCCGATCGACTTCTGAGCGCCGGGAGAGCCATCTCTTGAGCAGACCAGGCAAGTCCGTTCGGCAGGCGATGACCGTGCTGGCGCGCGAGGTGCTCAGAGGCACCGAGCACCCGTCGACGAGACAGCTCATCGCCTACCAGCGCGGAAGGATGCCGCCGGCGGAGGAGGCGGCGATTCGGGAGCACCTCTCGCTTTGCCATGAGTGCACCGGCCTGGTGCTGGACGCCGCCAACTTCTTCGCCGACGACCAGGACGAGGAGGCCACGCCGGCGGACCTCGAAGCCTCGTGGCAGCGGATCTGCGAGGCGATGCGCATCTCGGACGAGCGCCCGCCGGCACCGGCGCTCGCTCTGGGCGGGCCTCCCCGCTCGCCGCTCCTCCAATCACTGGCCTTCGCATACGCCTTGGCGGCCACCTTCGCCGCGGTTAGCTTCGGCCTCTTCGTGTTCGCCGCCAGTGGGAAAGGCCCGCCGCTGCAGCCGCAGGCGAACGTCCGGATCTACGACCTGACGTCTTCCAACTCGCAGCGGGGAGACGAGACCAAGCTCAGCTCGATCCGTTTCAGGGCGCCCGTCGACTCTGCCCTGCTCATCCTCAATCCGGCACAGGTCCCGGCGCCGTCCGCGCAGCACGGGGTGCGCATCCGGCGCGGAGACGCGGCGCTGGTCTGGCAGTCCGGGGACCTCGTGCCCGAACCGACCGGCGGCTTTCACCTGGGGCTGCCGGCTGGCGCCCTCCCGCCAGGAAAGTATCATCTGGAACTCTATGAGATTGCCGCTGGCCGCGAGACGCCGCTCGGCAACTACTCCATCGCGATCGAGAAATAAGCCAAGTCAGGGTTTTCGTAGCCCTCGAAGAGCTGTAGACTCTACCCTTCCGGGTCGAGAGGCTCTCGATGGCATTTGCACCGCCGACATGCCGGCGACGATGGTTCGCCGTCGCCTTGCTTGCGCTCGTAGCCTGCCGCGACGCGCGGCCGACGTCGGTCATCCTCCGCCCCGGCCTTTCTATGTCCAGCTATCTGGCGGCGGGCTCGGTCAGGAGGTTCGCGTTCGACCTCCGGCGCGGCCAGTACGCCGCTCTGCAGGTGACGCAGGAATCGCTGGACGTGGCGTTGACCGTCCACCCTCCTGACGGAAGGCGCTGGGCGCCCCTCGACACCCAGACGGTCCTGCCCGTGCCCGAGGTGCTCTGGCTGGTCGCCGCCAGCGACGGCCGCTACGCGCTGGACGTGGCCGCGGCGGGAAGGGTCAGGGCGGGCCCCTTCCACCTCGAGGTTACGGAGCTGCGCCCGGCCACCACGCGAGACCAGGTTGCCGTCGATGCCCAGAATCGCTTGGCAGAGGCCGAAGAGCTTCGGCGGCACAACGACGAGGCGAGCGACGTGGGATCTCTCCCGATCTACGAAGAAGCGGTTCGGCTCTTCGGCCGGGCTAGGGAGGCGGGTGGCGAAGGCTACGCCCGGCTGCAGTGGGCTCGGGTGCTGGCGAGGCGAGGCCGCAGGCTGGAGGCAGCTGCCTCCCTGCGGCGGTGTCTCGGGCTTCCCGTCCTTACGCAGAGGCCGGGTACCCGGGCAAGGGCCGCATCCCTGCTCGCCGAGCAGCTGTCCGATCTTGGAGAGAGCGCCGCGGCCGACGCCGCGGACCTGGAAGCCCTCGGGCAGTGGCAGCAGTTGCAGCGGCCGGACTGGCAAGCGATAGTGATCAACGACATGGCGCATCGTGCGGCCGAGCGCGGTGAGCTGGCCAAAGCGGAAGGTCTCTATCTCCGGGCGTTGCGCCTCTTCGAGCACCACGGTGGCGCCAGCGACGCCGCAGTGGCGCTCGGGAACCTGGCCTCCGTTTACAACCTGGCGGGAGAGCCGCAGCTGGCGCTCGATGCGGCAGAGCAGGGGATCGCGAGATTTCCGCAGAATGCGTCGCCCAGCCGCATGGCCGAGGTTCTCGCACAGGAGGGCGAGGCGCTCGCCAAGCTCGACCGGAGGGAGGCTGCCCAGACCGCTCTCGCCAAGGCTCTCGAGCTGCTGGAAAAAGGCGCGCCAGCGGAGCGTGCGCAGCTCGAGAGGCGGCTGGCACGGCGCGCCTACGACCGCGGGGACTTCGACGAGGCCGCGCAACGCTTTCGCAGTGCGCTGACCGCCCTCGAGGCGGCCCAGGACCGGTCGAGCGCCGTCGCCACACGCCAGGATCTCGCGTGGACGGAGCTGAAGCGTGGTCATCTCGGGGCCGCCGAGCGGCTGTTCCAGAGCATCCCTATCCAGGGCGGCCCACTGCAGAACCATTGGATCGAACCGGCCGCTCTGGCCGGGCGCGCTCGGCTGGAGCGCGCTCGCGGGCATCTCGATCTGGCCCTCGGCTTTGCACGCCGGGCGCTCGACGGCGTCGAACTCCTGAGGCGGGAGGTGGGGCGGACGGACCTCAAGACCTCGGTCTTCGCCGGACAGCAATCCTATTTCGATCTCACCTTGGACCTGCTTTTCGAGCTCTTCGACCGGACCGGCGACCGATCCCTGGTCGTCGAGGCCTTCGAGGTTTCGGAGCGTTCGCGGGCGCGGCGCCTGTTGGATCTCCTGGTCTCGGGTCGTTCGCTGTCTCCCGCACCCAACCCGGCAGTCGACGACTTCGCGGTCAATAGGCTCAGCCAGGCCGAGGAGCGCTTGGGGGTCCTCCGAGCGGCGGGGGCCGAGCCGTCGGTCGTCGCGCTGGCCGAGCGGCAGGTGCGCGAGGCTGTGGTCGACCTTCGCCGGGAGCAGGGTCTTGCCTCGACGGCTCCGGGCCTCGAGGAGACTCCTCTTTCCTTGCTCCAGATCCAGCGCTGGCTCGATCCGGACACGGTCCTCCTCGAGTTCCATCTTGGCGAAGATGCAAGCTACCTGTGGGTCGTCTCGCGCCGGCAGCTTGTGGTGCACCGCCTTCCCCGGCAGGAGGTGATCGAGAACGTCGCCCGCCGAGCTCTCGGCGTGCTGTCGTCACAGGGGATCGCGGCAGAGACGGTCCAGGGACGGCAGACGCTGCTCGCCGCGTCTCGGCTGCTCGTCGGCGCGGCGATGCCCGAACTGGCGTCGCGTCGCTGGTTGTTCTCGATGGACGGAGTGCTGCACGCGCTGCCGCTCGGGGCGCTGCCGAATCCGACAAACCCGGGCGAGCCGATCATCGCCACGCATGAAGTCGCCTATTCGCCCTCGGCCTCCGTCGCCGTGCGCCTGGCGGCTCGGGCCGGGCACCTGGAACGCAAGCCGCGGCGAGAAGTCGCGATGTTCGCCGACCCGGTCTACGAGCCCGCGAGCTCGGCGCCGCTGGAGAGGGCCGCGCGCCAGGTGGAGCCACCTCGCGAGACCTCCAGCGCCCTGCGGTCGCCCGGCAACAGCCTGCTGCGGCTGCCGCGGCTGCGTTACGCCGGCGACGAAGCCCGGCGCATCCTTGCTCTTGCCGCTCCCGCGGCGCGCCTCGAAGCCTTGCGTTACGCAGCGACGAAAGCGCGGGTCCTCTCCGGCGAGCTTGCGGATTATCGCCATTTGCACTTTGCCGTCCACGGGCTGCCCGACGAGAATCATCCCGAGCTCTCGGCGGTGGCGCTGTCCACGTTCGACGCCCGCGGCAAGCCCCAGGACGGGATCCTGTTCGCCCACGAGATCGCGCGCCTCCGTCTCCCCGCGGACCTCGTGGTGTTGAGCGCTTGCCAGAGCGGTCGCGGAGCTGCCATCTCGGGAGAGGGATTGGTCGGGCTCGTCCAGGCCTTCTTCACCGCGGGAAGCGCCCGTGTCGTGGCCAGTGAGTGGGCCGTCAACGATCAGGCGACCGCAGTCCTCATGGGGCTGTTCTACGAGGGCCTCCTCGGCCGCCACCTCGACCCGGCGCGCGCGCTCGAGGAAGCGCAGCTAGCGCTGGCACGCGAGAGATCCTGGCGCCGGCCATATTTCTGGGCTGGGTTCGTCGTCGAAGGCGGTTTTTGAAGCACGAGCCCAACAATTGGCCGCGGACCGGGTTGTCCAGGATCGCCGCTCCGCCCGGACCCTCATCCCAGGGGAAGATCCAAGGTTGCGGGGCGCGATCCGGGAGGATCGTCTCATGCACAGACAACCAGACCAGGATCTCGGGGGTTTCGATCAACGCGATGCGGCGGCAGAGGGTGGAGCAACGCGTGGCGGCCGAGTTGCTTCGGACGGGACGGGCGAGGACGGATGCACGTCCTCGTCGTCCGTGCAGCCACCGGTCGAGCGGCTCACCGAGGGTGTCAATCAGCTGTCGGGAGCTGAGGACGCCCCGATCCAGCGCGAGGACGATCCCCCCGTCGCGAGCGGCGGCAGCGGTCAACCACCGATCCAGCGGCCCGATCCCGGCGGCACGCCCGTAGTGCGGAGGCGACCCGGCACCGAGCGCGGTGCGGCGCGATGAGGTACGACGAGGTCCGCGTCGCGCTCTCGGCGGCGCCGGAGGGCCGCTTCAAGGTGAAGTTGAGTACGGCGTGGGCGAGTCCCGTCGAGGAGAGCTTCGAGCTGCCGGCCGGGGTGGATGCGGAGGAGCTGTACCGGGAATGGTTCGAGTCGTTCAGCCCCCCTGCTTCCCCAGCAGCGCTACGAGCGATTGCCGAGCGGCGACGCGTGGCGGGCGTCAAGCTCTTCGAGGCGCTGTTCGCCTCGGCCGCGCCCAGCATCCTCGAGAAGGTGACCGTGCTGGAGGATCGCCTTCGCTCGGGCAACAGTGGAGTGCCGCGAGGCCTTCGCGTGCGGCTGATCCTCGGCGACGCCCTGAGCGGCGAGCAGTCCGACGCGGCGGCGATGCTCCCGGTCTCGAGCCTGCCGCACGAGCTCATCATTCCTCCGGGTCAGCCGCGGTACCTGGCCCGCCGGCCGTACATCTCGATCGTGCGTACGATCGGGGTGGCCGAGGTCGCGGGACCGCTCTCAGTATCCGGCAGCCTGCGCGTCCTTCTCGTCAGCGCTCAGCCGAAGGGCCCCGACGCGCTCGGCTGGGACAAGGAGGTCGCCAGGATCAAGGACGGGCTGGCGGCCCGCACCGAGACCACGGTCGAGGTCCTCGAGCACGCCTCCTTCGAGGCCACCCTCCAGTGCCTGCGAAGGGGCGGCTTTCACGTCCTCCATTTCATCGGGCACGGCGATCATGACGCCGAGAGCGGGGAATGGTATTTGCTCTTCGAAGAGCAGGGCACGCAGGGCACGCGGGGCGCGCGCCAGCCGGTCCTGGCAGAGCAGCTCGCCGATCGCCTCGGCAACCTGCCCCTGCTCCGGCTGGCGGTCTTCAACGCCTGCCATACGGGACAGCTCGCCCATCAGGCGGGAGGCAACCCTCTGGCCGGCATCGCCGCTGCCGTATCTGCATCCGGCGTGCCGGCGGTGATCGGCATGCAGCTGGCGGTGACGGACAGCGCGGCGATCGACTTCGCCAGCGCCTTCTACGGTGCGCTGCGCGAGGGCGAGCCGATCGAGTCCGCGCTGGCCGACGGGCGGTCCGCAATCGACATTTCCTCTCCAGAGTGGGCGACGCCGGTGCTCTATCTCAGGGGCGAAACGAGCGAGCTCTTCGACTTCGAGGTCAAGCCGAACGGGCCGGTCCTTCGTGGAGAGGGCCCACGAGAGCTCAGGCTGGGAATCCGCACGCTGGTCGAGAGCCCGCGTTTCCCCGATCTCTCGCGGTGGGCGAAAAAGCTGGAGGCCACCAGCGAGAAGCTCCTGGCGCTCGAAGAGTTCTTCGCCGGTCGGTTCATCATCGATCCGGCCTCGTGGAACGGACGAATCCTGCCGCGGCTCCACCGATTCCTGGCGGATGCGGTCGAGCAGGATCGCCCGCTGGCGTTGAGCCTTGCCGCGCACGGCACCGTTGCCTTTGCCGCCGGCTATTACTTCCATACCAAGACCGCCACCAAGATCACCTTGCAGCAGGTCACCTCTGGGACGGTCCTTCGATGGTCGGAGCAGGAGGGCGGCTGTCCCCAGGGCGTGTTGTGGGAGTGTTTCGAGGATCAGGTGATCGATCCGGATGTGCCGGACGTGGCGGTTGCCGTGGCGATCACCCAGAGCACTGCGGAGGCTGCCAGGAGCTATGTCGCCCGGAGAGAAACCACGATCGGCCGGCTCGTCTGTGCGACCATCGCCGGCGGTCCCGGCAAGGACCGGGTCGTGAGCGGTGCCCATGCTCATCAGCTCGCCTGGCAGCTTCAGCAGTGGCTCAAGGATCACACGGGGGATCGCAACCGACGCCGACTGCACCTCTTCATCTCGGCCCCCAACGGCTTCTTGTTCTTCTTCGGCCAGCTGGCGAAGAACCTCGGCCGCTTGTGCCTCTACGAGTTCGACTTCGAGGCG
>DATNKH010000268.1:0-2309 GCA_035603475.1 Thermoanaerobaculia bacterium | reverse complement strand
CCGCCGCCCAGACCGCGGCGGCGGCGGCAGTGGCCGCCGGCAACGGGCTCGCCGTTCGCCGCTCGTTCCCCCCCGGCTCGGAGTGGCTCTTCGCCAAGCTCTACACCGGCACCGCCACCGCCGACCGCGTGCTGCGCGACGTGCTGGCGCCGCTGGTGCGCGAGGCGCTCGCGGAGGGCTGGAGCGACGGCTGGTTCTTCATCCGCTACGGCGATCCCGAGTGGCACCTGCGGGTGCGCTTCCACGGCGACCCGGAGGCCCTGACCGGCCGCGTGCTGCCCGCCCTGCACGCCGGAGTGGCGCCGCTGCTCGGCGACGGCCGGCTGTGGAAGCTGCAGCTCGACACTTACGAGCGCGAGGTGGAGCGTTACGGCGGCCCGTTCAGCATCGGCCTGGTCGAGCGGTTGTTCCAGGCCGACAGCGACGCGGTGATGGAGATCCTCGACATGCTCGAGGGTGACGAGGGGGCCGACGTGCGCTGGCGCCTCGCTTTCTACGGCGTCGACGCGCTGCTCAACGACCTCGGGCTCGACGCCGAGGCCAAGCTCTCGGTGCTGGGGCGGATGCGCCAGGGCTTCGCGCAGGAGTTCACCGGACCGGCCGACGGCGACGGCAAGAGCGCCAAGGCGCTACAGGTGCAGCTCGATCAGAAGTTCCGCGCCGAGCGGCCGAAGCTCGACCCGCTGCTCGACGCCGGCGGCGACCCCGAGAACTCCTTCGCCCCGGCCCTCGACGTGCTCGGCCGGCGCTCGCGCGCCAACGCCCCGATCCTCGACGAGCTGCGCCGCCTGGAGGCCGCGGGCAAGCTCCAGGGCAGGCTCACGGACATGGCGGTGAGCCTGGCCCACATGCACGTCAACCGCTTCATCCGCTCCGCCGCCCGCGCCCACGAGATGGTCCTCTACGACTTCCTCTTCCAGACCCACCGCTCCCGCGCCGCCCGCGCCCGCAAGCGCCCGGCCGCGGCCGGCTGAGCTGGGCGGCCGCGGCCACCTGCCGGCGCTCAAGCCTTGGCAGCGAGAAGAAGCACGACAGCGCCGGCACCTATCCAGAAGTCGCGAGCGTGGCGCTGAACGATCTCGAGGCCAGGTTCGTCTCTCCAAAGCTTCCACTCGAGCGCGAACCAAACGGCCGGGCCCAGTGCCCAGATGTAGATCAGGACAGCTGCGTTCGTCCTGAGCGCTGGCCAGGACATGTGCGGCCAGCGGAACGCGAGAAGCGAGATGGCCCATGCAAATACCAAGACGGCAACCGATGCGACCGCGATACACCACTGCCGGTGTGACCTAGTCATGCGATCAGTCCCTCCTGATGTTGCTCCGAGAGCCTTGCGTGCTGCGTCCAGCTTATCGCCTTCGCGCTCTTCGAGCGAATTGGGGGTCCGGGCTCAGGACGCCGCGCGCGGCGGCACCGACGACAGCAGGAGGCGGTCCCAGGCCGGCTCGACCTGGCTGAGGGCGCCGAGCAGGACGAGGCCGATGCCGGCGGCGCCGGTCAGGAAGCCGCGGTCGTCGACCCAGCCGAGCTCGGGATCGGGGCCGGTGATCTCGCCGATCGGGCGCCAGGCCTGCCAGCCGGCGATCCCCTGGCCGGGACGGCGCTGGGCCATGAGGCGCTCGATCCAGGCCAGCGCCGCCGCCCTGAAGGAGGGATCGCCGGTGGCCTGGAAGAGCCGGTTGTAGAGATGGGCGAGGCCGGCGGCGCCGTGACAGAGGCCGCCGTCGACGACGCCGCCCGCGTCCGGGTCGCGCGGCGCGGCCGCGCGGGCGACGGCGACGGCCTGGCGCTCCCATTCCGGCTCGCCGGCGGCACGGGCCGCGCAGAGCAGCGCCAGGGAGACTCCCGGATCGCCATAGCACCAGGCATGGCGAGCCGGCACGGGCTCGACGCCGGGCGCCACCGAATAGGAGAAGCAGGAGCGCGAGCCGGCCGGCAGCCGCTGCCCGAGGAGCCACTCCACCGCCCCAGCCAGCAGCTCGCGCGCCGTGCCTTCCCCCGCCGCTTCTCCCGCCGGCAGGCCGGCGGCCAGCATCTCGCCGAGGATGCCGATCACGCCGGGCACGCCGTGCGCGACCCCCAGGTTGTAGTTGCCCTGCGGGTGGCTCGCCGCCTCGCTCGCCATCATCCGCTCCGGCGCCGTGCGCCACGTCACGCCGCCTCCGCCGCCATCGCCGCGCTCGGCCAGCTCGCCCAGCCGCCGCACGACGCTCGCGGCCGCCTCAGCGCCCCCCGAGCGCGGCGCGCGCTCGACTGCCCAGACGCCCAATCCGACCAGGCCGGAGATGAGGTCGTAGTCGTCCAGCCAGGGC
>DATNKH010000267.1:0-8655 GCA_035603475.1 Thermoanaerobaculia bacterium | reverse complement strand
GTTCTTCGCGAACTGGCAGCGGACTCCCGCGCCTCGCCCAAACGGCGGCAGGAGCGAGCTGACCCACGACCCCAGGGCCCCGCCCGGTCAGAGCTCCAGCACCTGGCCCTCCTCCAGCACGCGGTAGCCGGCGGCGGCGAGCGCGCGGCGCTCGGGTCCCGCGGGGTCCAGCACCGGGTTGGAGTGGTTGAGATGGGTGAAGAAGACCTGCAGGCCGCCGCGCACCGGCTCGCGCAGCAGCTCCATGGTGGCGCTCATCAAGGGATGCCCGATCGTCCGCACGTCGCGATCCGGCAGCTCGCCGGCGCTGTAGAACGTGCCGTCGAGGAGTGCGAGGTCCACCCGCTCGCGGCGCAGCACCTCGGGGAGCGGCCGCGCCCAGGCCGCCCAGGAATCGGTGTCCGGCACGTAGAGGAGGGTGCGCCGCGGACCGCGCACCACGAACCCCAGGGTGTCGCTCAGCTCGTCGCGGTGCGGCACCAGCAACGGGGTCACCGCCAGCCCCGGCGCGAGCGCCAGCGTCACGCCCGGGGAGATCTCGCGCAGGAGGATGTTGCGCCGCGCCGCCAGCAGGCTCCAGGGGCCATTGCCGCGCAGGAACGCGGCCATGCGCGGCGAGGCGAAGACCGGCAGATCGCGGGTGTTGACGGCCTCGAAGCCGAAGAACGCGAGCCCGAGGTAGTGCCCGGCGTGGGCGTGGGTGAGCAGCACGCCGTCCACCGGATGGCGGTCGGGGCCGCCCGCCGGCCGAGGACGGAGCCGGTGCACCACCTCGAGCTGCTCGTCGAGATCGGGGGTCGCGTCGATCAGCCAGCTCTGTCCGGTCGCCGGCAGCTGCAGCGCCAGGCTCGCCACCCGCCGCCGGCGGGCAGGATCGCGGCGCGCCGCGACGCAGCGTGAGCAGTCGCAGCCGGCCTGCGGCACGCCGCCGTCCTGCGCCGTTCCCAGCGCCACCGCCACCACCCGCGGCGCCGGCACCGCTGCGGAATGCACGGTCGCCGCGGGCGCCGCGCCCCGCGACACGGCCAACGCCAGCGCGGCTGCAACCGCAAGCAGGACCCGCCGATCCCGGGTCATGACGGCTTCCCTCCCGAGCGTCGAAGCGATGCGCCTGCATTTTCAGCGTGAGATCGCGGGCGCGTCAAGCAGGCCTTGCGGGCGGTAGTGGGTCAGTTGGTTCGCGAGAGTCCATCCCCTCCTGCCCCCTTTGGGCGAGGGGTGCCAAGGGAACCGACCTTCGGACTTCGGCACCCCTCGCCCAAAGGGGACAGGAGGGGAAGGACCCTCGCGCACTGACCCACTACCCCGCTCGCGGGGTTCTCGGAGCCGAGGGGCGTAGACTTCCCGCCATGCGCATCGTCTCGCTGGTGCCCAACGGCACCGAGATCCTGTTCGCCCTCGGTGCCGGGGACGAGGTGGTCGGCGTCAGCCACGAGTGCGACTACCCGGAGGCGGCCCGGAGCCGGCCGGTGCTGACCGGCAGCGCGCTGCCGCCCGGCCTCGGCGCCGCCGAGGTGGACCGCGCCGTCAGCGCACAGGTCGGGAGCGGCGAGAGCCTTTACACCCTGGCCGAGGAGAACATCGCCGAGCTGGCGCCGGATCTCATCGTCACCCAGCAGCTGTGCCCGGTCTGCGCCGTGTCGACGGCGCAGGTGGACGGTGCGGTGGCGCCCCTCACCCGCTGCCCCGAGGTGCTCTCGCTCGACCCGGCGACGCTCGACGACGTGCTCGCCGACATCCGGCGGGTCGGCGAACGGACGCAGCGCACTGCCGCCGCCGGCGAGTTGGTGGCCGCTCTCGAGCGCCGCCTCGCGGCAGTCCGGCGGCGGGTGGCGGGACGCCCGCGTCCGCGCGTCCTCGCCCTCGAATGGCTCGATCCGCCCTTCGCGGGCGGCCACTGGGTGCCGGACATGATCGCCGCCGCCGGCGGCATCGACGTGGCCGCCGCGCCGGGCGCCCATTCCTCGCGCCTCACCTGGGAAGAGATCGCCGGCCTCGACCCCGATCTGCTGGTCGCCATGCCCTGCGGCTATGACGCGGCCGGCGCCGCGGCACAGGTGGCGGCCGTCGCCGGCCGCCCGGAGTGGCGCCGCCTGCGCGCCGTCGGCGCCGGCCGCGTCCATCCGGTCGACGCCAACGGCTGCTTCAGCCGCCCGGGCCCCCGGCTCGTGGACGGCATCGAGCGCCTGGCGGAGATTTTCCACCCCCATCCCGGTCGCACCTGATGCCTCCCGAGGGAGATCGGGTTCTCGGGCGAACGCGGACGGTCGAATTCCAGGGAATGACTATGGTACTGTGACTAGAGTCAGTTCTACGGGCGCCCGTGATTTGCCACGGGTGCCTCGGGAGAGCCGCCATGGGCAAGACCGTCTCGAAATCGCGCTTCAAGGCAAAAGCGCTGGAATACTTCCGGGAGGTCGAGAGGACCGGCCAGGACATCGTCATCACTGACAAGGGCAAGCCCGTGCTCAGGGTCACCACCTTCGTCGACGATCCGGAGCAACTCCTGAGGAGCCTTCGCGGCTCCGTCATACAGTTTGAGGACCCCACCGATCCGGTGGGCCTGGGAGACTGGGAGGCACTGCGCTGATCGTCCTGGATACGCACGCCTGGATCTGGTGGGTGGCCAGCCCGGACCAGCTCTCGCCGGACGCGGAGCGCGCGATTCACAGCTCGCTTCATGGCGGAGGTGTCTACCTGTCGTCGATCAGCTGCTGGGAGGTCGGCATGCTGGTCAAGAAAAGGCGCTTGCGGCTCACCGTCAGCACGGGCGAGTGGATCGCGCGATCCGTTGCGCTCCCGTTCCTGCATTTCGTTCCGGTCGACAACCAGATATTCTTGCGCTCCCTGGATCTCGCCGGCCCGCTGCACGACGATCCTGCCGATCGCGTCATCGTTGCCACGGCTCTCGTCCTCGGCATGCCGCTGATCACCAGGGACCGTCGCCTTCAGGACTACCCTCACCTCGAAACCATCTGGTAGGGGACACCCCGGGACGCCCGCTCCGGTCTCGAGGCTCCGGCTGTCATCCGCCTGTCGCCTTTGCCATACTCGCAGAGGTGAAAGGCCAGGGGGGAGAAGGATTCATGCAGACGCGGCGGCTGGGCAGGAACGGACCCGAGGTCTCGGCGCTGGGCCTGGGGTGCATGGCGATGTCCGGGACCTACGGGCCCGCGGTCGACGCCGAGAGCATCGCCACCGTCCACGCGGCGCTCGACGCGGGCATCACCATGCTCGACACCGGCGACTTCTACGGCATGGGCCACAACGAGATGCTGCTGCGCCAGGCGCTCGAGGGCGGCCGGCGCGAGCGCGTCTTCCTGGCGGTGAAGTTCGGCGCCCAGCGCGCGCCCGACGGCGCCTGGATCGGCTTCGACGGCCGGCCGGCCTCGGTCAAGAACTTCCTCGCCTACAGCTTGCGCCGCCTAGGGACGGACTACGTCGATCTCTACCAACCTGCAAGGGTCGATCCGGTCGTGCCCATCGAGGACACGATCGGCGCGGTGGCGGACCTGATCCGCGCCGGCCACGTCCGCCACGCCGGGCTCTCGGAAGCCTCCGCGGCCACCGTCCGCCGCGCCCACGCCGTCCATCCCATCGCGGCGCTGCAGATCGAGTATTCGTTGCTCAGCCGCGGCGTCGAGGCCGGCATCCTCCCGGCGCTGCGCGAGCTCGGCATCGCGCTGGTCGCCTACGGCGTGCTCAGCCGCGGGCTCCTCGGCCGCCGCGGCGCCCACGCCGCCGACACCGCCGTCGCCGCCGGGGACACCCGTCGGCACTTCCCGCGCTTCCAGGGAGAGAACCTCGAGCGCAACCTGGGCCTGGTCGAGGCCCTGGGCCAGCTGGCCGCCGCGAAGGGCGCCACCGTGCCGCGGCTCGCCTTCGCCTGGGCGCTCAGCCGCGGCGACGACGTGGTGCCGCTCGCCGGCGCGCGCACCCGCGCCCAGCTCGCGGATCTCCTCGGAGCGCTCGACCTCGATCTCTCGGCCGCCGACCTCGCTGCCCTCGAGCGCGCCGTGCCGCCCGGCGCCGCCGCGGGCGACCGTTACAACACCGCCGGCATGGCAGGGCTCGACAGCGAACGCGGCTGAATCTCGCGGCTGAATCGCTATGCTGCCGGGAGGGGACGCCGCGTGTGACGCCCCCCTCCCGGTCTCTCAGTAGTTGCCCATCGGTTTGGACCGACCCCGAGCGATGAAGGTGGGCGTGATGCCCCCTTCCCCCCCGGAGGGGAGGCCGCGGCTCCGCCTGTCGCCAGTCGCGGCATCCCAGCTGGGAGGAAGGGGGTTGGGGGGATGCGGGGAGCGATCCGATAGACGCTGGTAAGTGGCGCGACACGTCTGAGCTACGAAGGCGCTACGGGTAGAACCGGGCAGGCGGGTCCTCTTCTTAGTGTGTTTCGTGTCAGCTGGCCCGCACCGCGAGCAGGCGCAGGGGCTGGATGCCGAGGCTCTCGATCGTCAGGGTGTCGCCGTGCATCTGCATCTTGGCGGCGCCGATCAGCGTGCCGTGGCCCGCGCCGCTCTGGTCGAGGTCGAGCTCCAGCACGGTGAAGGGGTACATCGAGGAGCGGGCGTAGGACTGGACCTCGAAAGGCGACAGCGGCCGGTTCAGGACCACGGTCAGCTTCCGCCCGGTCGCGGTGTCCTGGGACAGCACCGCCGCCACCGGGTAACCGATGCGGCCGCCGATGCGAAGATAGCCGGCCGAATGCTTCCACAGCTCGTCGCGCAGGGAGTAGGGGCCCTTCTCGGCGAGCAAGCCGGTGAAGCGGTGGACCTCCGCGTCGCCCGCATAGTGGTCGACGGAGAGGATGAACGGCTGGCTGAAGCGAGCGCCGGCCACGGTATTGACCAGGCTGCCGGTGAATTGATCAGGATGCGCCAATGATGCGGCTGATACGGCCGACGCCGCGGCCGACGCTGCGGCCGGAGCCGTGCCGGCCGCGATCGCCGTGCCCACAGCGGCGGCCAGGACCAGCGCCGGTATCAAGTAAGACGTGCGTGCTGTTCTCATGTCTTCTCCTCGACCCGATGGGCTCTTCTATCCCAGGGTCCAAGGCACCGTGAGTGCAACTTCCGGACCGCCCGCGCGGCACGGCGCCGCGGCCACCGTAAAACCTTGCGATTGCGACGCTTCCGGCCTGCCGGCGGCGCCCGCCCCGCGCCGGGCGCCAGTCTGTTCGAGATGACGGCGGCGCTCCTCGTCGAGGACGTTGAGTCGTGGGTCCGTTTCCCTCCGCCTCCCTCGGGGCGAGGGGGGCCAAGGGGCCTGCGGCCTGGGCTATGATCGGCCGCCCATGGCCAGCGGGTCCGGCGGGTCCGCCCGGCCGCCCGCGACCGCCGGCCGGGAACGGAGCGGCCCACCGGGGCGTTTCACTGGGAGACGCTGCGACAGCGGCAGGGGCGGAGCACGCGCCGGCCGGCAACCGAACGGCGCCGATCGTCGACAAGGAGGGGGAACGGCATGTGGATCGTCCGCCTGGCGCTGCGCCGGCCCTACACCTTCGTGGTGCTGGCGCTGCTGCTGCTGCTCCTGGCTCCGATCGTGATCCAGCGCACGCCGACCGACATCTTCCCGAACATCGACATCCCCATCGTCACCGTGATCTGGCACTTCTCGGGCCTGTCGCCCCGGGAGATGACCGACCGGATCGTCAGCAACTACGAGCGCGGCCTGACCACCACGGTCAACGACATCGAGCACATCGAGTCGCAGACGCTGGCCGGCCTCTCGATCGTCAAGATCTTCTTCCAGCCGCACGCCAACATCGCGTCGGCCATCGCCGAGGTGACCGCCATCTCGCAGAGCCAGGTGCGCTCGGCGCCGCCCGGCACCACCCCGCCGCTGGTCATCACCTACAATGCCTCCTCCGTGCCGATCCTGCAGCTGGCGCTGTCCGGGGAGGGCCTCTCCGAGCAACAGCTCAGCGACTTCGCGATCAACTTCATCCGCACCCAGCTGGCGACGGTGCAGGGCGCCGCCATCCCCTATCCCTACGGCGGCAAGATGCGCCAGATCCAGGTGGACATCGACGACGCGGCTCTGCAGGCCAAGGGCCTGGCGCCGACCGACGTGGTGAACGCCTTCAACGTGCAGAGCCTGATCCTGCCCGCCGGCACCGCCAAGATCGGCGGCCTCGAGTACCAGATCGAGACCAACAGCAGCCCCGTCACCATCGAGGACCTCAACGACCTGCCGGTGAAGACCGTCGGCGGCGCCACGATCTACGTGCACGACGTGGCCCACGTGCGGGACGGTTTCCCGCCGCAGACCAACATCGTGCGCGTGGACGGGCAGCGCGCGGCGCTGGTCACGGTCCTCAAGTCGGGGAACGCCTCGACCCTCGACATCATCCGGCGGGTCCGCGAGCAGCTGCCACAGGTCGCCGCCGCCCTCCCGCCGCAGCTGCGCATCCAGCCGCTGGTGGACCAGTCGCTGTTCGTCCGCAGCGCGATCGACGGCGTGATGCGCGAGGCGATCATCGCCGCCTGCTTGACGGCGATCATGATCCTGGTTTTTCTCGGCAGCTGGCGCAGCACGCTGATCATCGCGGTGTCGATCCCGCTGTCGATCCTGGTCTCGGTCATCGTGATGAGCGCACTGGGCGAGACCATCAACATCATGACCCTGGGCGGCCTGGCCCTGGCGGTCGGCATCCTGGTGGACGACGCGACGGTCGAGATCGAGAACATCAATCGCAATCTCGAGCAAGGCAAGGAGACCGAGCGCGCGATCCTGGACGGGGCGTCGCAGATCGCGGTGCCGGCATTCGTCTCGACGCTCGCCATTTGCATCGTGTTCGTGCCGATGTTCTTCCTCTCCGGCGTCTCGCGGTATCTCTTCGTGCCGCTCGCGGAGGCCGTGGTGTTCGCCATGCTGGCCTCCTACTTCCTCTCGCGCACGCTGGTGCCGACGATGGCGAAGTACCTGCTGCGTGCGTACTCGCACGCCGACGAGGCGGCCAGGGCGGCGAGCCGTAACCCGCTGGTGCGCTTCCAGCAAGGCTTCGAGCGGCGGTTCGAGCGCCTGCGCGACGGCTACCAAGGGGTCCTCGCCGCCTGCATCGCGCACCGCGCCCCGTTCCTGCTCGCCTTCCTCGCTTTCTGCGTCGTGTCCATGGCGGTCCTCTTCCCGTGGCTGGGGGAGGACTTCTTCCCGAAGGTCGACGGCGGCCAGTTCAAGCTGCACCTGCGGGCGCGCACCGGCACCCGCATCGAGGAGACGGCCAAGCTGTGCAACGAGATCGACCAGGTGATCCGGGCGACCGTCCCGAGAGACGAGCTGGTCACCATCATCGACAACGTCGGCGTGCCCTACAGCGGCATCAACCTGTCCTACAGCAACTCGGCGCCGATCGGCCCAGGGGACGCGGACATCCTGGTGTCGCTCGCCGCGCACCACCACCCGACCGCGGAATACATGCGTGCGCTGCGCGCCAAGCTGGTCGCCGCGTTCCCCGACGTCAGCTTCTATTACCTGCCGACCGACATCATCAGCCAGATCCTCAACTTCGGCCTGCCCGCGCCGCTCGACATCCAGGTTATCGGCAACAAGCTGCAAGCGAACCGGCAATATGCGCGCCGCATGCTCGCCCAGGTGCGCAAGATCCCCGGCACCACCGACCTGCGCATCCACCAGCCGTTCGACGAGCCCACGCTCGAGATCGACGTGGATCGCACCCGGGCCTCGCAGGTCGGCTACTCGCAGCGCGACGTGGCCGGCAACCTGCTGGTGGCCTTGAGCGGCAGCTCCCAGACCTCGCCGAGCTTCTGGCTCAACCCGCAGAACGGGGTCAGCTATAGTGTCGCCGTGCAGTCGCCCGAGTACCGCATCAACAGCTTGCAGGACCTCTTGAACGTCCCGGTCAGCGGCGGCTCCGGCGCGCCGCCGCAGATCTTGGGCAACGTCGCGTCGGTCGTCCGCGGCACCGAGCAGGGCACGATCAGCCATTACAACGCCCAGCCGGTGCTCGACATCTTCGGCGCCGTGGAAGGGACCGATCTCGGCAACGTCGCCAGGCAGGTGGACGCGATCGTCGCCGCGGACCGCAAGGACCTGCCGCGCGGCACCCAGGTCATCGTCCGCGGCCAGGTCGAGACGATGCGGGCGTCCTACCTCGGCCTGCTCGGCGGCCTCGTGCTGTCGATCGTGCTCGTCTACCTGCTGATCGTCGTCAACTTCCAGTCCTGGCTGGACCCGTTCATCATCATCGCCGCCCTGCCCGCCGCGCTCTGCGGCATCGTCTGGTGCCTCTTCCTGACCTGGACGCGGCTCAGCGTGCCGGCGCTGACCGGCGCGATCATGTGCATGGGAGTGGCGACCGCCAACAGCATCCTGGTGGTCAGCTTCGCCAAGGAGCAGCTGGCGGCCGGCGCGACCGCCGCCGACGCGGCCCGCTCGGCAGGCTTCACCCGCTTCCGGCCGGTGCTGATGACCGCGCTGGCGATGATCATCGGCATGGTGCCGATGGCCCTGGGCCTCGGCGACGGCGGCGAGGAGAACGCGCCGCTCGGCCGCGCCGTCATCGGCGGGCTGGTGCTGGCGACGGTGGCGACCCTGACCTTCGTGCCGGCGCTGTTCAGCGTCATGCACGAGCGCACCGGCTCGCGGCTGCCGGCGGGCAAAGCGGGCGACGCCGGCGACGCCGGCGAT
>DATNKH010000266.1:0-3653 GCA_035603475.1 Thermoanaerobaculia bacterium | reverse complement strand
CGTGGCGCTCGACCTGCGCGGCCACGGCGATTCGGACCCGGCCGAGGACGGCGCCTACGACGTGCCCTCGCTGGCTGCCGACGTCGGCGCGGTCGCGAACCACTTCGCGCTGCGGCGCTTCGTGCTCGTGGGGCACAGCCTGGGCGCCGCGGTGGCGATCCACTATGCGGCCGAGCACCCGGAGCGGGTGGCGGGCATGCTCCTGGTCGATCCCAACGGCGACCAGACGCGCATCCCGCGAGGGCAGCTCGAGCCCTTCCTCGAGGCGCTGCGCGCCGAGCCGCTGGGCGAGCTCGAGGCCTATTTCCGCCAGCTGACGGTGGGCGGCGACCGCGACGCGGCGCGGTGGGTGATCGAGGACCTGCGGCTCACCCACGAGGACGCCATCGCGGCCGCCGTCGAGGGGGCGGCCGACTTCGCGCCGCTGCCGGCCCTGGCCCGCTACGGCGGTCCCCGGCTGTCGGTGATCAGCGACGCGAACAGCCTCCCCTACAGCCTCCACCACCTGCTCCCGGACCTGCCGGTCCAGCTGGTGCGCGGCACCGGCCACTGGTTGATGATGGATCGCCCGGAGGTCTTCAACCGCATCCTCGACGACTTCCTCGAGCAGGTCGAGAGCGCGGTGTAGACGCCTCCGGGGGCCTCCGGGGAACCCCTCCCGCCGGGTCGGGGCTGCGAGATCCTCCTCCCCGCCTCGCTTTGGGCGAGGGTGTTGCGCGGGCCGGCGGTGGACTTCGGTGGCCTCGCCCAAAGCTCGGGGGGAGGAGGATCTCGTAGCCCCAACCCTCCTTCCTCCCACTCCGGCTGCGTTGCTCTCCGGCGACCCTTTTCGCCTCCTGACGCCCGGCGTAACAATCCTTGCGGGGGAACGTTCAATGACTGAGGACGGCGACACCGAAGGGAGGGTCGACGACGTGCAAGCAGCAGCAGCCTACGAGAGTCCCGCCGCCCGGGTGCCCGCGGGAGAACCGCCGGCGGACCTGGGGGCGATCTTCGAGCAGCACCATGGTGCGGTCTACCGGGCCGCGTACCGGGTCACCGGCAATGCGATGGACGCCGAGGACGTGCTGCAGACGGTCTTCACGCGGCTGCTGCGCCGGACCGGCGAGCCCGGCGCCGGTGGCCGAGAGGCGGGGCAGCCGCGGCTGGATCCCTCGCAAGCGGTCGGCAGCTACCTGCACCGGGCGGCGGTGAACGCCGCCCTCGACATGCTGCGCTCGCGCCGCCGCTCACGGCTGGTGGCGATCGGCGATCTCGAGCAGGAGCTGGTCGACGAGACCGGGCCCGGTCCCGAGCGCCTGAGCAGCAGTCGCGACCTGGGCCGCCGCCTGCGCGCGGCGCTGGCGCGGCTGTCGCCGCGCCAGGCCGAGATCTTCGCCCTGCGCTACCTCGAAGGACTGGGAAACTTGGAGATCGCGCGGCTGCTTGGCAGCTCGCAGACCGCGATCGCCGTCATCTTGCATCGCGCGCGGTATCGCCTCAAGCTGGAGCTTCGGCCGCCGCAAGGAGACAGGTCATGAGCCGTTTCGACAACGACAACCGGGACCATCGCGACGACCTGGAGCGGGCGGTCGCGGAGGTGCTCTCCGAACCGCTCGACGATCGGCAGGTCGAGGAAGCCGCGGCGCGGGTCTGGAGGAAGCTGGTGGCTGCCACGCCGGACGGCATCGCGACCATCCCGGCGACACCGGCGACCTCGGCGCCCGCGGGCCAGCCCATCCCTGGTTGCGGGGACTTCGGCCACCTGATCCCGGCCTACCTCGACGGCTCGCTGGCGCCGGCGCGCGCGCTGCTCTTCGAGGACCACAGCCGCGACTGCCTGCCCTGCCGGCGGGCGTTGCATGCCGCGCGGCAGGACCGCGCCGGCCGCACCGCCGTGCCGCTCCACGAGGTCGTCGAGGACGGCGGGCGGCGCGCCGCCGCCGGCGATCGCACCGGCCGTGCCCCCCTGCCCCCCCGGTCGCAGCGGACGTTCCCATGGGCGCGGCGGTTCCCGGGTGGGTCGCCCTGGCTGGCCGCGGCGGCGTTGCTGCTGGTGGGCCTGGGCCTGGGCCTGGCGCTGTTCCGGACTTTCGGCATGGGCGCGTCGGGCGGCAGCCGGATGGCCCGCGTCGAGACGGTCGACGGCAGGCTCTTCCGCATTGCCGGAGCGAGCAGCGTCGCGGTCGCGGCCGGCGACGCCGTCCGCGAGGGCGAGCAGGTCCGCACCGCCAAGGACTCCCGCGCCGTGCTGCGCATGAGCGACGGCTCGCAGATCGAGATGGCCGAGCGTGCCGGCCTGTCGCTGGCCGCCGGCCGCGGCGGCAACACCATCGAGCTCGAGCGAGGCCGGATCATCGTCCAGGCCGCCCGCCAGCGCCCCCGGCATCTCTACGTGGCCACGGACGACTGCCTGGTGTCGGTGACCGGCACCATCTTCGCCGTCAACCACGGCACCAAGGGCTCGCGCGTCTCGGTGGTCGAGGGTGAGGTGCACGTGCAGACCCGAGCTGCCGCGAACGCGCCGGCGGACCTCGTCCTGCATCCCGGCGACCAGGCCACGACCCGGCCCAACGTCGCCGCGGTGCCGGTGCGCCAGGAAGTGGCGTGGAGCCGCGACGCCTCCCGCTACGACGCCCTGCTCGCCGAGCTGGGCGCGGCGGGGCGGGCGATCGACGCCCAGGTCGCCCGGCCGGCGGTGCGCACCAGCAGCCGGCTGCTCGACCTCGTGCCTGCCGGCTCGCTGGTCTACCTCGCGCTGCCCAACCTCTCCGCCAACCTGGTGCAGACGCAGCAGCTTCTCGAGCAGCGTCTCGCCGAGAGCCCGGTGCTGCAGCAGTGGTGGAGCGCGACGCTCGGCTCGCCGGCCAACGAGCAGCTGTTCCACGACCTCGTCCAGCAGGTCGGCGACGTCGGTCAGGATCTCGGCGACGAGGTGGTGATCGCCGCCGGGTCTGCCGCCGGCGCTGCCGGCAGCGGTGCCTGCTCAGGTCCGCCCGTCGTGCTGGCGGAGGCGCTCCGGGAGGAGCCGCTGCGCGCCACGCTGCGGCAGGAGGCGGCCGCGGTCAACCGGCGTGCCGGCAAGACGGCGCTGGTGCTGCTCGACCAGCTCCCCGCCGCCGGCCCGGCCGGCAGCCCGCCCGCGACCCAGGCTTCCGGTCCGCTGCTGGTCTGGGTGGGGCAGGGGCTGCTGGTGGCGTCGCCGAGCGCGTCGCAGATCGCCGCTGTCGCCGCCAACCTGCGGCCCGGGGCGGCCAACCCCTTCACCGGCTCGAGCTTCCATGCCCGGCTGGCACAGGCCTACGCCGACGGCGCCGGCTGGCTCTTCGGCGCCGACCTGCAGCAGCTCATGGCCGGCCACCACGCCGCGGCGCCGTCCCGGCCGACCGAAGCGATGGGGCTGTTCGACCTCGAGCACTTCATCCTCGAGCACCATGACGGCGCGGCGCCGACGCCCACGGCTGCCACCCCCGGGACATCCGCTGCCGAGACGCGTGCCTCTTTGACCTTCAGCCAGCAGCGCCGCGGCATCGCGGCGTGGCTGGCGGCGCCGGCACCGATGGGGAGCCTCGGCTTCTTCTCGGCCGACGCGAACCTGGTCGCGGCTTTCGTCGTCAAGAGCCCGGTGGACCTGCTCGACGAGCTGCTGAGCCTGTCGCCGAACCTTGCGGCCG
>DATNKH010000265.1:0-2603 GCA_035603475.1 Thermoanaerobaculia bacterium | reverse complement strand
ACCACCGAGGAGGCCTATCTCTTCGCGCGGCTTGCCGACGTGGCCAGCACGCCGCACCGCTCGGTGGCGGTCGAGCGCGGGCCGGAGCGCCACATCCCGAACCTGCAGGGCGGCCTCACCGGCCGCGAGGCGGCTCCGAATCAGCGAGGAGCTTCGATGGCCTTTGGTACCCAAAGCTCTTCTGGCACCACAGACGCTACTGGCGCCCCAAGCGCTCCGGGCCACCCAGGCGTCCATGGTGCTCCAGCTGCGAAAGGCGCCGCCTCAGCCGGCACCCCGGACACCTCCGCCGGAGCCGCCTCCTCTTCGTCCAGCCAGATCCTCGACGCCCAGAGCTTGCTGCACGGGGACGGCGCGGCGCACTGCGCGGTGTTGGTGGTGTGCGACAGCGACTTCGGCGCCGCGGCATGGGATCCGGCCACCGTCGAGCGGTTGCGCCGGGCGCGGGTGCTGATCGTCTTCGGCTGGGCCGACTCGCCGCTCGCCCAGGCCGCCGACGTGGCGCTGCCGGTGGCGACCCACGCCGAGAAGGACGGCACCTTCGTCAACGTCGAGTGGCGGGTGCAGCGCTTCGAGCGCGCCTTCCCGCCGCCGGGCCAGGCGCGCCCCGCGGTCGAGGCGCTGTCCGAGCTGCTGGCGCGCTACGACGCACGCTGGGCGAACCTCGGCGCCGCGGCGGTGTTCGATCGCCTGGCCGCCGAGCTGCCGGCGTTCGCCGGGCTCTCCTGGCACCACCTGCCGGCGACCGGCGCGGCGCTCGACGTCCCGGCGGCGCGCGCCTTCCCGGAACCTCACCTGCAGGCGCCCGAAGACACGGCGGTCGGCATCTGATGCATCCGGCCCGCATGTCTCGCTCGCGGAACGCCAGACCGGCCGCCATGCCAACGCGAACGGGCAGTGGGTCAGCGTCCCTCTGCCTCCCTTTGGGCGAGGGGCCGGGGCTGCAAGGGACGAGGAGTTTGGCCCCTCGCCCAAAGGGCGGCAGAGGGACTCTGACCCACTACCCGCGTACGCGTACGGGGGCAGCGCGATGAGCGCCGGCATGAGCGACCTGATCGGCACGGCGATCAAGCTGGCCGTGGCGCTCGGCATCCTGCTCAACGTGGTGCCGGTGATGGTCTGGGTCGAGCGACGCGGCAGCGCGCTGATGCAGGACCGCCCGGGGCCCAACCGGCTCGGGCCGCTCGGGCTCTTCCAGGCGCTCGCCGACGCGCTCAAGTTCATGTTCAAGGAGGACGTGACGCCCTCCGCCGTGGACCGCCCGCTCTACCTGATGGCGCCGGTCCTCGGCCTGCTGCCGGCCCTCACCACGTTCGCGGTCGTCCCGTTCGGCCCCGACGTCACCGTGCGCGGGCGCCTCTACCAGATGGTGATCGCGCCGGCGCAGACCGGCGTGCTGCTCTTCCTCGCCATCGCCAGCCTGGGCGTCTACTCGCTGGTGATGGCCGGCTACGCCTCGAACAACAAGTACTCGCTGCTGGGATCGATCCGGGCCTCGTCGCAGCTGATCAGCTACGAGCTGGCGCTCACCCTGTCGGTGGTCGCCGTGATCATCCCGGTCTCCTCCTTCCAGCTCCGCGACGTGATCGAGTACCAGCAGCACCACGTCTGGAACGTGCTGCCGCAGATCCTCGGCTTCCTGGTCTTCCTGATCGCCGCCTTCGCCGAGACCAACCGGCTCCCCTTCGACCTGCCGGAGGCGGAGTCGGAGCTGGTGGCCGGCTTCCACACCGAGTACAGCGCGATGCGCTTCGCGACCTTCTTCATGTCCGAGTACATCTCGATGACATCGCTGTCGGCGCTCGCCGCGACGCTCTACTTCGGCGGCTGGACGCTGCCGGGAGTGCACGTCTCCGGCCTGCTGGGGGCCGCCGTCGGCCTCGCGGTGCTGTTCGGCAAGGTCGCCTGCTTCCTGGCGTTCTTCGTCTGGGTGCGCTGGACGTTCCCACGCTTCCGCTACGACCAGCTCATGCGCCTGGGCTGGAAGGTGCTGCTGCCGCTGGCCATCCTGAACCTGATCGTGGTGGCCGCGCTGACCCTCGGCGGAGTCCTCTAGCATGGAGATGGCGGTCTTCGCGGTGTTCGCGCTGCTGGCGCTGGGCTCGTCGCTGGTGGTGGTGGCGCACAAGAGCCCGATCTACTCGACGCTCAGCCTGGTGTTGACGCTGTTCTCGGTGGCGGTGCTGTTCGTGCTGCTGGGCGCGCCGTTCATCGCGACGCTGCAGCTGCTGATCTATGCCGGCGCCATCCTGGTGCTCTTCCTGTTCGTCATCATGCTGCTCAACGTCGGGCGCGAGGAGGGCATCCCCGGCGGCCACCGCGCGCAGCTGGTCACGGCCATCCTCGGCGCGCTGGCGTTCGCGGCCGCGCTCTGGCTGCTGCTGATCCCGACTCTCGGGACCGGGAGCCACGCGCCGCTGACCGAGGAGCTGGTGTCGCTCTCCGGGCTCGCCCAGGAGCTGTTCGCCGAGTACCTGCTGCCCTTCGAGATCGTCGGCCTGCTGCTGCTGGTGGCGGTGATCGGCGCCACCGTGGTTGCGCGCCGTCCGACCCCGGATGAGCTCGCCGGGGGCGGCGGCGGCTCCGGCTTCCCTGGCGAGCCC
>DATNKH010000264.1:0-6462 GCA_035603475.1 Thermoanaerobaculia bacterium | reverse complement strand
GTGGTTCCCGGCGAGCGGGGTTGCCCACGGCGACGCGGCCGGCGGGAGGCGGCCTGCGGTGGGCGGGCTACGACACGGCCCCGAGCTCGACGACGGCGTCCGTCTTGTCGGCCGGCGCCTTGGAGCCGTTCACGCCCTGCCGCGATTCCTCGACCCGGATCGGGCAGTCGGCGGTGGCGCGGAAGGCGGTGGCCCACAGCACCTTCGTTCCCACCGCGCAGGTCAGCTCCTGATCCCCGTCCTGGAGCCGGATCGTCCTGGTGGCCGGGTCATAGCTCAGGCCGGGCACCGCCACGCGCTCGGTTTGGACCAGCTCCTCGACGTCGGTGCGCTCGACGTAGTCGACGACGACCCAGGCGCGATGGCTGGCGGCATCGGCGGCGAACGAAGTGCGGACCACCGACGCCGAGGCCGGCAGGTCGCGGTTGATCGTCAACGTCTTGGCATGTGCGGTCAGGGCGGCGGCCAGCGATAGCAGCAAGGTAAGGGTGAGAGAGCGGGCGAGTCTCATGGTCGGTTTCCTTTCCAGCGCTCCGAGCGGGGAACCTTCCCCGGCCCGGCGCGTTCGGCAGCGAGGATCGTTCCCCGCTGGCAATGAGACTTGCGGCGCCGCATGGTTATTCCGCTGGGCGATTCCCGGTAGTGGGCCCGTTTCCCGCGGAGTCCCTTTGGGCGAGGGGCCAAAGTCCTCCGCCCCTGCAGTCTCGGCCCCTCGCCCAAAGGGACTCCGAGGGAAACTGGCCCACTACCCGATCGCCGGCAAGAGCTCCGGGCGAAGCTGGTGCATCGCCGGAGGTGCGGCTGAGGGCGGCCGCGGGTAGACTGCGGCCGGCCGGCGGCACCGGCCGAGGAGGGAGCGGACTTGCGGATCGTGGTGGCGTTGGGCGGCAACGCGTTGCTGCGGCGGGGCGAGGCGCTGACGGCGGAGAACCAGCGGCGCAACGTGCGGGTCGCGGCGGAGGCGCTGGCGCCGCTGGGGCGCGAGCACCAGCTGATCATCTCGCACGGCAACGGGCCGCAGGTGGGGCTGCTGGCGCTGCAGGGCGCCTCCTACGACCGGGTGGCGGAGTACCCTCTCGACGTGCTGGGGGCCCAGACCGAGGGCATGATCGGTTACCTGATCGAGCAGGAGCTGGGCAACCTACTGCCTTTCGAGCAGCCCTTCGCCACGGTGCTGTCGATGGTCGAGGTGGACCCCGACGACCCGGCGTTCCAGCAACCCTCGAAGCCCATCGGCCCGCTGTATGACGAGGAGGAGGCGCGGCGGCTGGCGCAGGAGAAAGGCTGGACGATGGCGCGCGACGGCGACAAGCTCCGGCGGGTGGTGGCGTCGCCGATGCCGCGGCGGATCTTCCAGATCCGGCCGGTCAAGTGGCTGCTCGAGCATGGCTGCATCGTGATCTGCGCCGGCGGCGGCGGCATCCCGACCATGTACGGGCCCGACAAGAAGCTGCACGGCGCCGAGGCGGTGGTCGACAAGGACCGCGCCAGCGCCCTGCTGGCGCGAGAGCTGGATGCCGACCTCCTCATCCTGGCGACCGACGCCGACGCGGTCTATCTCGACTGGGGGAAGCCCGGCCAGCGGGCGATCCGGCGGGCGGCACCGGCGGCGCTCGCCGCGTACCCATTCGCCGCCGGCTCGATGGGACCGAAGGTCGAGGCCGCGATCGATTTTGCCAGCCGCACCGGCCGCACCGCCGCCATCGGCACCCTGAGCGCCCTGGTGGCGATCGTCCGCGGCGAGGCCGGGACGCAGGTGAGCGCGGCGGCCGAGGGCATCGAGCTCTATCCGCCGTGAGCGGGACCGCCCGCGCGTGTGACTCGCTCCCCTCCTCAAGCCACCATCGCCGCCACCTGCCGCTCGAGTCCCTTGGGATCGACGAGGAACCCGGCGCCCATTCCCTGGCTCATCGGGTCGGGGAAGATCTCCTCGTTGCCGGCCTCGATGCCGGCGAGGATCGCGCGCGCGGCATCCGCGGGGGCGGTCTTCGGGAACTCGATCCCTTCGGCCATCCGCGTGTCGATCGGACCCGGGTAGACGCCGAACACCTGCGTGCCCTGGCCCTTGAGCAGGCTGCGCGCCGCTTGGGTGAGGGAATGGTTGGCGGCCTTCGAAGCGCTGTAGGCCACGAGCATCGGGAAGCTCACCAGCGACGCCACCGACCCGATGTTGGCGATCGCGCCGCCGCCGTTCCTGGCCAGCGCGGGCGCGAAGGCCTGCGTCATCGCGAAGGTGCCGAAGAAGTTCACTTCCATCTCTTGCCGCCCGGCGGCGAGCCACTGCGGGTCGGTGAAGGGACCGCCGACGTGGCCGGCGACGCCGGCGTTGTTGATGAGCAGCTCCACATCGGGCGCCGCGGCGACCGCGGCCTGAATCTGCGCGGGGTCGGTGACGTTGAGCTCGAGCGCCACCACGCGCGCGCCGTGGCGTGCGGTGAGCGGCGCGAGGTCCGCGAGACGGCGTGCCGTGGCGTAGATCTTGGCGGCGCCGGCCTCGACCAGCGCATCCACGATGGCCTCGCCGATGCCGCGATTGGCGCCGGTGACGAGTGCGACCTTGCCTGCAATCGAGTAGCTCATGGGTGGTTTCTCCAGTTCGTCGGAGTTCATACAGACAGACCGGTCTGTCTGCGATGACTTGACTGTAGACCGATCGGTCTGTATTGTCAAGGCCGAGCCGAGGAGGGCTCCCCACCATGCCTCGCGGCAAGACGGCAGTGCCCAGAGCGAACGTGCGGGACCGCATCGTCGCAGCAGCGGATCGCCTCTTCTATAGCGAGGGGGTGCGCGCCGTGGGCATTGACCGCGTGCTTGCCGAAGCGGACGCGGCGAAGGCGTCGCTCTACGCGCACTTCGGCTGCAAGGACGAGCTCATCGCCGTCTACCTCGAGCGCCGCGCGGCCGAAGCGCGCGCCAGGATCGAGGCCTTCGTGGCGGACACTCCCCCCGCCCGGCGCGCGCTGCGATTCTTCGACTGGGTCGTCGGGTGGACCGAGTCGCGCGACTTCTGCGGTTGCCCCATGCAACACGTGGTGAGCGAGATCAGCGACCCGAAGCACCCGGCGCGCGTCGCCGCCGCGGCGCAGCGCGAGTGGCTGCACGCGCGCTTCCTCGAGTGGTCCCGGGCGGCGAAGGTGAAGGACCACGAGGCCACGGCCGGTGCCCTCATGGTGCTCTTCGACGGGGCCGTGGCGGCGTCCGAGCAGGACGGCCCGCAGCGGGCGCGCGACGCGCGCTGGACGGCGCGTCTGCTGCTCTCGCGCTGAGCAGCACGCCGATGGCCGAGATTTCGCAGCCCGAGATCGCCGAACGCGGAGCGGTGCGCGGCACCGTGGCGGCCGGCGGCAAGCGGCTGGAGTACGAGTGGCTCGGGCCGGGTCCGGCGGCGGCCCCGACGCTGGTCTTCCTCCACGACGGCCAGGGATGCGTCGACACCTGGCGAGACTTCCCCGCGGCGCTTGCGGCGGCGACCGGGTGCGGCGCGCTGGTCTACAGCCGCGCCGGGTACGGCGGCTCGGAGGCGTTGCCCGGGCCCTGGCCGGTGAGCTTCATGCACGACGAGGCGCTGGCGGCGCTGCCGCAGGTCGTCGCGGCGCTCGGCGTGCGCGACGGCTTCCTGGTAGGGCACAGCGACGGCGCCTCGATCTCCCTGATCTACGCCGCGGCCGCCGGCGCGGGCGCCGCGGGCGGCTGGCTGCGCGGCATGGCGCTCGAGGCGCCGCACGTCTTCGTCGAGCCGGTCTGCCTGGAGAGCATCGCCACGTTGCCGGCGCTCTACCGCCAGCCCGATCTCTGGCGGCGCATGGTCCGCCATCACGGCGCCAACGCCCAGGGCTGCTTCGAGAGCTGGGTGGAGGTCTGGCTGCGGCCGGAGTTCCGGTCGTGGAGCATCGCGGAACTGCTGCCGCGGGTCCGCTGCCCGGTGCTGGCGATCCAGGGCGACCAGGATCCCTACGGCACGCTCGACCAGCTGCGAGCGGTGGCGGCGGGATGCGCCGGACCCACCGAGACCCTGGTGCTGCCAAGCTGCGGCCACACTCCCCACCGCCAGCAGCGCGAGGCGACGCTGACGGCGATGAGCGGCTTCCTGCGCCGGCTGCTGTGACGAGGCCGGAGCCGAAGGGCCGAGGTTGTAGCCGACCATTCCACTACGAGGCTTCGCGGCTCGGTGCAGCACCCCAGGCCTCTTCGACCGCCTCGTAGTTCTCGGGCATTCGCGCGACGAGATCCTCGAGCCGGTACCTGCCGCGGATCCGGTCCGAGGGCGTGACGACAATCCGGCCTTCCAGGACAGCCACCTCCACGTCGTCGCCGACGGCGATGTTGGCCTCCCGCAGGAGCTGCAGGGGAAACCGAACTCCCTGACTGTTACCCCACTTCTGGACTTTGGTCAGCATGATGAGCCCTTTTTGGCGATCTCCCGGTCGCACGAGGCTGTGATGTGGTCAGTATATGCATGGTTAGCAGTCGGGGCGCGCGGTGATGGCGCGACTTCAGCTACGATGCCGCTGCACGACGAGACAGCGGCCATGGGACCCGATCCAGCCTCCAGCGCCGGCGCCGCGGCGGAGGTCTCCCCGGAGGCCGTCGGCGCTGCCTCGCCCGCGCCTGTGGTCCACGACACCGCGGTGGTCGGCGGCGGTCCGGCCGGGCTCACCGCGGGGCTGCATCTTGCCTGGCACGGCAGGAAGGTGGTCGTCATCGACCGTACGACGGGGCCGCTCTACTTCACCCTCGAGCTGCTGCACAACGTGCCCGGGATGCCGGCGGCATCGGGCGCCGAGATCCAGAAGCGGCTGCGCGCCCAGGCCCGGGAGATCGGGGCCGAGCTGGTGCGCGGCGACGTCGTGCGGGCCGCGGGCGCCGACGGAGATTTCCGGCTGGCCGGCGCGGGCGGCGAGCAGTGGCGGGCGCGGACGCTGCTGCTGGCGACCGGGGTGGCACGCTACCATCCGACGGTCGACGGCGACTTCACGCCGTGCCTGGCGTACGCGGGCAAGGGGACGATGTTCTACTGTCCCGACTGCGAGGCGCCGGAGGTGACCGGCAAGGACACCCTGGTCATCGCCGTCGGCACCGCGGCGGCCGGGGCGGCGCTGGCGCTCGGCCTCACTCCCTACACGCGGCGCCTGCGGCTGCTGCTGACCGGCGACACGGCCCTCGGCGACGAGCGGGCGGCCCAGCTCGCGGCGGCCGGCATCCCGGTGCTGACCGGCGCCATCCGCCGCCTGCTCGGCGGCAAGCGCGATCTCCATGGCCTCGAGCTGGCGAGCGGCGAGGTGCTCGAGGCGGAGGCCTTCTTCGTCTCCAGCCCCTCGCCGGGCCGCACCGACCTGGCGCGGCAGCTCGGGGTGGAGATGAGCGCCGGCGGCGACCACGCGGTGCCGCGCTCGCAGCGCGGCGACACCAATGTCCCCGGGGTCTGGGTCGCCGGCGACCTGCGGCCGACCACGCAACAGGTGGCCATCGCTATGGGCACCGGCAGCATCGCGGCGGTGATGATCGACCAGCACCTGCGGCGGCAGGAGGTGCAAGCCGTGCTGGCGGCCGATCCCGCGGCAGCCGGGAAGGTTGACCGGCAGGGCCCGTGACCCTGCGGGAGTGACGTCGATCAGATCGTCGTCGAGGAGGGGCGACGCACGAGGGGCGGCGTCACCGGTGGACGGGGTCGATCCAGCGCACCTCCTCGGGCTTCTCGGCCGGCTCGATGTCGAGGTTCACCACGACCGCCTCGTTGTCGCTCCGCACCAGGACGCATTCCAGCGGCTCGTCGGGAGAGGCATTGATCTCCTGGTGCGGGACGTACGGCGGCACGAAGATGAAATCGCCCGGCCCCGCCTCGGCGACGTATTCGAGCCGTTCGCCCCAGCGCATCCGGGCGCGGCCCTTCAGCACGTAGATGACGCTCTCGAGCGCGCCATGATGATGCGCGCCGGTCTTGGCGTTGGGGAAGATCTTGACGGTCCCGGCCCAGATCTTCTGCGCACCGGCGCGGGCGAAGTCGATCGCCGCGGCGCGGTTCATCCCGGGTGTCTGCGGCGTGTTCGGGTCGAGCGAGTCGCCCGGGATGACCTTGACCCCGTGCTCCTTCCAGTCGATCGCGCCGCCCGGCTCGTGAACGTCGTCGTGGCTCATGGTCGCCTCCGCAAGTCCCGTGGTGCCGGCGTGCGCGGTGCGGCGACCGCCCCTGGGGAGCCCGGTCGCCTAGCGGACGCCGATGATCCGAATTCTAGCTCTTGCGCCTCGTCGCGAGACGACGAACTAGGAGACGAGGACTCGCGGTCGCCCGGTTGCCCGATCCAGGATGGCCCGCTCGCAGCGTGGTGGTAAGCTCGCCGGCATCCCTGAGAAAGGCGGACTGTGGATGGCGCGGGCCTAGCAGCCCGTGGTGAAAGCCCGAGTCTCAGGCAAGCCGAGCGGCATCGAGGGTGCGGGTGGAGAGCGAACAACCGGGCGTAGATG
>DATNKH010000263.1:0-8089 GCA_035603475.1 Thermoanaerobaculia bacterium | reverse complement strand
GCTCGGCGGCGCGGCCCGCGGCGGGCGGTGGTTCACCTACGCGCGCTGCGACTTCGAGCGCGGCGCCAGGATCGCCGAGCTGGGCTGGGCGGGGCCCACCGCCGAGACGCTTCGCTTCGCCGACGCCCTCCCGGGCCAGCGCTTCGTGCCCGAGTCGCCGGGAGTCTTCGCCGCCTTCGACGTGCGCACCGGGGTGATCGTCCGTGCCGCCTGCGAGCTGCCGGCGGCCGGGCCGCCCGCGGCGCTGACGCTGCGCTCGGGAGACGGCGTGGCGGCGGGGGCCGAGCGGGCGCTGCCGCGCTGAGCGGGAGAGGGAGGTCCATGGTCCGAATCACGAAGGTCTACACCCGGCAGGGCGACGGTGGGATGACCAGCCTGGCGGGTGGCGAGAGGATCCACAAGACGGCTCCCCGCATCGAGGCCTACGGCGAGATCGACGAGCTCAACTCCTGGATGGGCATGGCCGCCGAGGCAATGCGGGGTGAGGCGCCGCTCGCCACGTTGTTGGACCGCGTGCTGCGCGTGCAGAACGAGCTGTTCGACCTCGGTGCGCAGCTCGCGGTGCTGCAGCGGGACCGCCGGCCCGACACGCCGACGATCACGCCGGGGCAGGTCGAGCGCCTCGAGAGCGAGATCGACGAGATGAATGCCGCGGTCGGGCCCTTGCGGTCGTTCATCCTGCCCGGCGGCGGCGAGATCGCGGTGCGCCTCCACCTGGCCAGGACGGTGTGCAGGAGGGCCGAGCGCGCGTTGCTGCGCCTCGCCGCGGTGGAGCCGCTCGACGGCACCGAGGTGCCATACTTGAATCGCCTGAGCGACTGGTTGTTCGTGGCCTCGCGCCACGCGGGGTCGAAGTTGGGCATCGCGGAAGTCCTCTGGCGTCCGGGATCGACCGCGTAAGCCGCCGGCCCGAGCATGGGAGTGACGATGCGACGCAAGAGGGTTATCTGGCTGCTGGGGATCGTGGGGTTGGCGCTGCTGCTGGGCGGCTGGGTGCTGCTGCGGCGGGGCGGCGACACGACGCCGGTCGAGGTGGCGAAGGTCGGCCGCGAGGACCTGCAGGCGAAGGTCACCGCCAACGGCAAGGTGCAGGCGCAGAAGCGGGTCGACGTGTCGGCGTTGATCGCCGGCCAGATCACCCGCCTGGCGGTCAAGGAGGGCGACCGGGTCCACCGGGGGCAGTTCCTGCTGCAGATCGACCAGGTGAACCCGCGGGCCATGGCGCGCGGCAACGAGGCCTCGATGCAGGCGCTGCTGCGCGACCTCGACTCGGCGAAGGCCAACGCCGAGCAGGCCCGCGCGGACTTCCGCCGCGCCGACGGCAACCACCGGGCCGGGATCATCCCGGAGGCCGATTTCGACAAGGCGCGGACCGGCATGATGGCCGCCCAGGCCGCCGCCGAGGCGGCGCAGCGCCGCGTCGACCAGGCGCGCGCCATGCTCGAGGGCTCCCAGGACACGCTGCAGAAGACCACCATCGTCGCTCCCATCGACGGCGTGGTCACCGCGCGGCCGGTGGAGGAGGGCGAGGTGGCGGTGATCGGCCTCCAGAACAGCCCCGGCACGGTGCTGCTGACCATCTCGGACATGTCGGTGGTCGAGGCCGAGATGGAGGTGGACGAGACCTCGATCCCCACCGTCCGCGTCGGCCAGGAGGCGGTGGTGCGCGTCGACGCCTATCCCAACCAGTCGTTCGCCGGCGTCGTCACCGAGGTCGGAAGCAGCCCGATCAGCGGCATCGTCGCGGGCTCGACCGACGCCATCAAGTTCAAGGTCAAGGTGCGGATCAAGAACCCGCCCGCCGACGTCAAGCCGGGCCTGTCGGTGCAGGCCGACATCCTGACCGGCTTCCGCTCGCAGGCGCTGGTGGTGCCGATCCAGGCGCTGGTGGTGCGCGAGATCGAGCACCGGCCCGGGGTGCCGCCGCCGCCCAACGCGCCGCGCGAGCAGGAGGGGGTCTACCTGGTGGACCGCGGCAAGGCGCGGTTCGAGCCCGTCCACACCGGCCTCATGGGCGACCTGTCGGTCGAGGTGCGCGGCGGTCTCGCGGGCGGCGAGACCCTGATCACCGGTCCGTTCCGCGCCCTGCGCGCGCTGCATCCCGGCGACGCGGTGACGGTGGCGGCGCCGAAGACCGGCGACAAGAAAGAGACTCCCTAGCACCATGAACCTCGACGAGCTCCTGCGCGAGGTGCTGCGCACCGTCCGGTCGAACGCCCTGCGCAGTTTCCTCACCCTGCTCGGGGTGATCATCGGGGTGGCCACCCTGGTGGCGGTGGTGGCGGTGATCTCGGGGCTCAACGGCTACGTCAGGGACAAGGTGTTCGCCCTGGCGCCGGACGTCTTCGTGCTCGACAAGATCGGCATCGTGCGCAGCCGCACGGAGTTCGTCGCGGCGGCGAAGCGGCGCGACTTCGACCGGCGCGATTTCGAGCGCATCGCGCCGCTGCTGCGGCGGGCGCGCCAGGTGGGCGCCGAGCTGGGGGGCACGATGGTGGTCAAGTACGGCGGCCACCGGCTGGCGGACGTCGCCATCCACGGCACCACCGCCAACTATGGCGGCATGTTGAACCTCGACCTCGCCGCCGGGCGCTACTTCCTCGACAGCGAGGCCGCGGCCGGGGCGCCGGTGGCGGTGATCGGCTGGGACGTCAAGGAGGAGCTGTTCGCGCAGCTCGAGCCGCTGGGGCGGGTGATGCTGGTGGGCGGCATCCCCTACCGGGTGATCGGCCTCATCGCCAAGCAGGGGAGCATGCTCGGCCAAAGCCGCGACAGCCAGCTCTACCTGCCGCTCGACAGCTACCGCAAGAACTTCGGCAGCCACACCTCGCTGACGATCTACGTGCAGGCCAGGGGCGGCGTCGCCGGGGTCGACGAGGCGGTCGACGAGACGCGGGGCGTGGTGCGGGCGCTGCGCCACACGCCGTTCCAGGCCCCCGACCCCTTCGGCATCGTCACTGCCGAGAGCCTGCAGACGCTGTGGCGGCAGATCTCGGCCGCCGCGTTCATCCTGACGCTGCTCATCGCCTCGGTGTCGCTGGGGGTCGGCGGCGTGGTGATCATGAACATCATGCTGGTCGCGGTTGCCGAGCGCACCCAGGAGATCGGCCTGCGGCGGGCGCTCGGCGCGCGGCAGCGCGACATCGGCCGGCAATTCCTGCTCGAGGCGGCGATGCTGTCGCTGGGCGGCGGGCTGGTGGGTGCGCTGCTGGGGTCGGTGGCGGCGCTGGCGATCAACGGCCTGCTGCATTTCCCGGCGCGGCCGTCGCTGTCGCTGGTGCTGCTCGGCCTTGCACTGTCGGCGGCGGTGGGCCTCGCGGCCGGCTACCTGCCGGCGCGCAGCGCCTCGCGGCTGCAGGTCGTCGACGCCTTGAGGGCCGAGTGACGGCGGGCGCGGTGCACCCCGGCGGACGGCGCGGGCCCGGCGGGCGGGGCGGGCCCGGCGGGCCTAGCGGGCGGCGGGGGAGGCGGCGCTGGCGCTTCAGCCTGCTCGAGAACGTGCGCTTCGCGCTGGTGGCGATGCGCGCCAACAAGCTGCGCAGCTTCCTCACCCTGCTGGGGGTGACGGCCGGGGTGGCGACGGTGATCATGATGGTCAGCTTCGTCGTCGGCTTCGACAACTCGGTCAGCGACGCCTTCAACAGCTTCGGCACCAACCTGGTGCAGTTCCAGAAGTACGAGCCGCGCTTCGGCCACGGTGCCAGCTTCCCGGAGGACCAGCGCAACCGCCGCGACTTGACGCTCGGCGACGCGGCGGCGCTCAAGCGGCTGGCGACGCTGGCTGCGGCGGTCTCGCCGGAGCGTTACGTCACGCTGGGCATCGAGATCAAGGCGGGGAAGGCGGAGGCGAACGGCGCGCAGGTGGTGGGCGCGACCCCGGACTATGCCCTGGCGGACAACCGCTACGTCCAGGACGGGCGCTTCCTGACCGACGCCGACGTGCGCCACGGGGCGCGGGTCTGCGTGGTCGGCGTCGACGTCGCCCAGGCGCTCTATCCGAACCGCGATCCGATCGATCAGCGGCTCGACCTGTCAGGGCACGCCTACACCGTGGTCGGGCTGTTCGAGAAGCGGGGCGCCTTCATGGGCGGCAGCCTCGACAATTTCGTGGTGATCCCGATCAGCGCTTTCGACGAGCAGTTCCCGCAGGTGCGCGACGGCGGCAAGGACACGCTGCACATCGCGACGGTGCCATGGCGCCCGGAGGAATTCCAGGCGCTGATGGACCAGGAGACCTCGATCCTGCGGGTGCGCCGCAAGCTGCACGGCAGCCAGCCGAACGACTTCGCGATCTTCACCAGCGACAGCGCGCTGGCGACCTTCCGCCAGATCACCGGCGGCATCGCCGCGGTGATGATCGTGATCGCGGCGGTGGCGCTGCTGGTCGGCGGCGTCGGGGTGATGAACATCATGCTGGTCAACGTCACCCAGCGCACCAGGGAGATCGGCCTGCGCAAGGCGATCGGCGGCACTCGCCGCGACATCGCGCTGCAGTTCCTGGCCGAGGCGGTGACGCTGACCGGGGTTGGCGGCGGGCTGGGGATCGTCGGCGGCCTCGCGGCGGCGCTGCTCGCCCAGCTGCTGTTCAAGTTCCAGGCCGCGGCGCCGCTGTGGTCGATCGTGCTCGGCTTCGGCGTCTCGTCGGCGGTCGGCGTGGTCTTCGGGCTATGGCCGGCGGTCAAGGCGGCGCGCCTCGACCCGATCGCCGCCCTGCACTACGAGTGAGCCGGGCCGGCGCTGACGCGGGGCGGAGCCGCCGCCGCGAGGCGTGTGCAGCGAGACACGGGCGGCGAGTTCTCCGTATACCTCATGAAGGTCACGTTCGCAGGCGCCCACTTCGGAGACGGGTGGCGCCGGGAGGAGTCGCGATGAGGCGAGATGTGTGTCGGCAATGGAATTCAGGCCCGGCCAAGGCGCTCCTGGGTGCGTTCCTACTGCTCGCCGGTGGCGAGGGCGGGGTGGCGGCGGTCGCGGCCCAGGAGGCGCCGGTGCTACATCCCTTGCTCCGGGTCCATTCGGAGATCACCTATCAGAATTCCACCGGCCAGGGTCCGGAGGAGGGCGACCTGTTCGTCTCCGCGGAGGGCTACACCCAGGGGGTGGTGACCAACCCGAACACTACGGCGGAGCGTTGGCTGTCTCAGGCGAGCACCGGCCAGGCGTCGCCGAAGCAGCTGGCTCGACTGCGCTCGGCTCTCGACGTGAATCAGGTCGGACTCCAGCAAGGTCCATGCGTGCTGACTCCCTTTCCTCTGGATTTCGGGACCATCGAGCTCACCTGGTACGGCAGCAAGGGCTTTCGCGGGAACGATCTCATCGTCTACCTTCTCGACGGCGCCCCACCCGGAACGCCGCCCTGTTCCCCTGAGGTTTGCCAGATCCTCGAGGCGATCGGCGCCTACAATGGCGTCCTCAAGCCGAGTCCGTTTCGTGACGGTTTCACCTGTGCCGCTTCTCCATAGACGACGGCCGGTGAGGCCGGAGGTGTTGCTGGCGGCCGCCCCGCGAACGTTCAGCTGCCGGCGACTCCGCCGCGGCCTGCCCGCTTCACAGACGCGCTGAGCGGGTCCTCGGGTGCCCCGACGGGTGGCTCGCCTGGCTCTCGCCACTCTCGCAGGTCTCGCTGGTAGTGTCCTTGACAATCAGGACTGGTTCGGTCCAATATTTCTTCTGATTTATTGAGATTTGATCTCAATAAGACTTTCGCAGGCCGAGAGGCCGTGCCCGCAGCGATTCCTGAGGAGGCTGGTGTCCATGTTCCAGGGTGTCTCGCGCCGCTCGGGCCGGTGCGGCGGTCGGCGGCGGTTCGCCTGGGCGTTCGGTCTGGTCGTGGCCGCCCTGGCGTGGCCGGCGGCGGGCGCGCGCGCGCAGGAGGGTCCTTACTTCGTCACCTACGGCCGCGGGATGGAGGAGCCCGGCAACCTCGAGATCGCGCTCGCGCCGGTCCTGGGCGAGCAGCGGGGGGGCGGCGACTTCCTGGCCGAGGCGTTGGAGCTCGAGTACGGCGTCAAGGCCTGGTGGACGACCGAGCTCTACGTCGACGGTCAGGCCACGGCCGGCGACGGCGCGGTCCTGACCGGCTTCCGCTGGGAGCATCGCGTGCGCCCGCTGCTGCTCGAGCACTGGGTCAATCCCGTGCTCTACGTCGAATTCGAGGACATCACCGAGGCCGACAAGACCCTGCTGGAGGTGGTCGGGCACGACGTCGCGGCCGATCACGCCGTGCCCAACCGCATCGCCCAGGGCGCTCGCCTGCACGAGCTGGAGACCAAGCTCATCCTGTCGAGCAGCCTGGGCGACTGGGACCTGTCCGAGAACCTGATCGCGGAGAAGAACCTCGCCGGCCCGCCCTGGGAATTCGGCTACGCGGTCGGCTTGAGCCGGCCGCTGGCGCTCGCGGCGCGGCCGGGCGCCTGCACGCTCTGTCCCGAGAACTTCATCGCCGGGATCGAGATGTACGGCGGTCTCGGCGTCGGCCGCGGCGTGGGCCTGCGGGACACGTCGCACTACCTGGCGCCGGTGCTGGCGTGGGACCTGCCCGGCGGGCCGGCGCTCCGCATCTCGCCGGCGTTCGGGCTGAACGCCGCCAGCCACCGCTTCCTGCTGCGCTGCGGGATCTCCTACGAGCTCTCCGACTTCGGGCTCCGGCACCGGCGGCGGGCGCGCGGCGGGAGCGAAGGATGAGCCGCCGCGGGGGGATGGCGACGGCGGCCGCCGCGCTGGCGGTCGCCACACTGGCGGCCGGCGCCATGCTCGGGTGCGCGGCGGTCGGCGGCCTCGACGGTGACGCGGCCGGCGGCGCGGCCGGCGCGGCAGGGCGCCATGGGCTGGCGAGCGTGCCCGCCTCGGCGCCGGAGCGCGTGAACCCGTTCGGCGAGAGTCCCGACGCCGTCGCCGCCGGCCGCAAGCTCTTCCTGCGGCACTGTGCCGAATGCCACGGCGACGCGGGTCGGGGCGGCCGCAGGGGGCCTTCTCTCGACTCGCGGCGGCTGCGGCAGGCGTCGCCGGGAGCCCTGTTCTGGTTCCTGACCAACGGCAGGCTCGCGGCGGGGATGCCGGAGTGGTCGCGTCTCCCGGCCGCGCGGCGCTGGCAGATCATCGCCTACCTGCAAAGCAGGGGCAGTGGGTCGTTGCCCATCGGCCAGGTCCGACCCCGACCGATGAAGGTAGCGGGCGTATACTCGACGGCGACGACCGCGCACCGGTGAAAGCCGGAGAGGTGCCCATGAAGAAGAGCCTGATCCTGGGGATGGCCGCCGGCGCCGCCGGCGTGGTGCTCGCGGGTTGCTTCGACGTCGAGCAATCGGTGAGCTTGAAGCGCGACCTGTCCGGCACCGCCGGCTTCAACATGACGGTCGACCTCGAGCCGATGATCGCGTTCATGGCCAGCATGCAGCACAGCATGGAGGGCAAGCCGGGCGACCCGACGCCGGCGGAGATCGAGGCGGCGCGCCGGGAATTCCTCGCCAAGCAGAAGAGCGAGGACCCGGGCAAGAAGCAGGAGGAGCTCGCGGCGCAGAAGGCGCAGCTCGCGAAGAGCCTGCCGCCGGGGGTGGAGCTGCTGGGAGGCTCGGTCGAGGACCAGGGCACCAAGATCACCGCGCGCTTCCAGTTCGGTTTCGACGACGTGCGCAAGCTGGCGCTGATCAAGCTGCCCGAGAAGGGCGGACAGGGCAAGCCCGGGTCGAACCCCTACGAGGACCCGTTCTCCCAGCTGAAAGTGATCGACGAGGGGCCGACCGTGCTGGTGACGCTCGGCAGCGTCAACCCGGCGGCGCGCCTGCAGGAGCAGGCCGGCCAGGGCGGGATGGGGAAGGACGGCGGCAACCCGGAGATGGCCAAGGCCGTCGAGGCGGCGTTCAAGGGCGCGCGCTTCGCCTTCCGGCTCGACAGCCCCTTCGAGGTGGTCGAGACCAACGCCACGCGGCGTGACGGGCGGACGCTCTACTGGGAGGTCAGGGCCGCGGACCCGGACGTCAAGATGCCGCCGACGTTGATGGCACGGCTCAAGAAGTAGCGGCGCGGAAGAAGCCGGCGGCGGTCCAGCGGCGGAAGGCCGTGTCGAGCTGCGCCGCGAGCTCGTCGTCGG
>DATNKH010000262.1:0-11552 GCA_035603475.1 Thermoanaerobaculia bacterium | reverse complement strand
TGCTCGCCTGCGACCTGGCCGACCCCAGCGTCGAGATCGACCGCTCCTGGTGGGACCCGATCGGGATGCGCGCCACGGTCAGCCATCTCGTCCGCTTCACGCGCACCTTCATCCCCGAATCGCAGCAGATCGGCGAGCCGGGCTGCTATCTCCGGGAGGGCTGGCAGACCGCGTTCATCCCCCACTATGCCGCCAGCTTCCTCGGCGCCGCCGAGGCCGCCTACGACCAGGCCCTGATCTACCTGACGGCGCAGGGCAAGGGCGAAGATCCCTACGTCCAGCAGCGCGTCGCCCGCATGTCGATCCACGTCGAGACGGCGCACCTGTGGCTGCGCCACGTGGCCCGGCTGTGGGACGACGGGCGCCGGCAGGAGGCCCAGCTCGCCGGCAGCCGCGCCCGCCACCTGATCGAGCACCTGGCGGAGGAGACGGTCGGCCACGCCATCCGCGCCTGCGGCGCGCGGATGCTGATGCGCTCCAACCCGGTCGAGCGGATCTACCGCGACCTGTCGATGTACATCCGCCACGACAACGACGACCACATCCTGGCGACGATCGGCAAGGCGCTGCTCGGCCAGGGCTTCGATCCGTCCTTCTACAAGCCCTGAGCTCCGGCGGCCGTGCCTGGCGCGGCGGCCGCGCTGGGACCCGCGCCCGCGCCTTCGAGCCGGCGCACCCGCGGCAGGATCTCGGCGCCGAAGAAGCGCATCTCGCGTTCGTCCGGCCAGCCCGAGAAGAGGAACTGGCTGATGCCGGCGCCGCCGAGCTCGAGTAGGGCGCCGGCGACGTCGTCGGCCGAGCCCACCAGGCAGACCTCGCCGAGGTACGGGACGAGCCCGGTCCACAGCCAGGGCGCCGGCCACGCGGACTCGGCATCCTCGGCCAGGGCCAGGGTCGAACGGAAGCCGACCGAGTCGGTCTTGGCCACGAACTCCCGGCGGCTGGCGCCGGCCTTCTGGCGGGCGATCTCGAGCAGGCTGGCGGCGTCTGCCAGCGCCTCCTCGCGGGTCGGCCGCGCCAGCAGGGCGACGCGCAGCCCGACCGCCGTGCCGCGCTCGACGATCGGCAGCACGCGCGGCCGCAGGCGGTCCGGGACGTCGGGGTGGCGCAGCAGGCAGTGGGCGTGCTCGACGGCCACCGCCTCCGCCTGCGGCGAGTTGCCGCCCAGGAAGATCTCCGGCGCGGCGCGGTGCGAAGAGACGAACGGCGTGCCGAGCCTGCCTCTCTCGACCTGGTAGTAGCGGCCCTGGTAGGCCACCTCTCCCTCGCGCCGCCAGAAGGCCGCGCAGATGGCCAGGAACTCGCGCGTCCGCTCGTAGCGCTCGTCGTGGGGCAGGAAGTCGCCGTAGTAGCCGTGCTCGTGCGGCGAGTGACCCGCCACGATGTTGATCGAGATCCTGCCGCCGGTCAGCGCCGAGACCGTGTTCACCTGCTGCACGAAGAGCGCCGGCTGCATGATTCCGGAACGGCAGGCGACCATCAGGGTGATGCTCTCGGTGGCGGCGCCGATGGCGCTCGCCAGCACCATCGGGTCGGGACGGGCGAAGCCGAAGGCGAGCAGCAGGGACTCGACGCCGCTCTGCTCCGCCAGGCGGCAGAGCGCGATCTGCGCCGCCAGGTCGGGAACGCCCGACTGCGCCGAGGGCGCCTGGGTCTTGCGCCAGGGGTCTCCCGCCTGGGAGAGGCTCCAGTGGAATCTCAGGGGCACGCCGCGCTCCGCGTTACGCATTGTGTTACTGTCGATGATAGTACTTCGAATTCAGCTTACAACGGGTAGAACGGGTAGGGGAGAACCGAGCCATGGACGGCACATCCGCGCCGGGCGGACTGCGCTTTCACTGGCGGCTGCCGCTGGCGGGCGAGGAGCCGGGGGCGGCGAGCGCGCCTCCTCCCGGGGTTGCCGCCCGCGCCCTGCCCGACCTGCCGTCCCATCTCGCTTTCTGCCGGCTGGCCGAGCAGAACGGCATCGATTCCCTGCTCATGGCCTGCGGCTTCTACATGCCCGATCCGGTGCCGCTGGTGGCCGCGCTCGGCACCGCCACGCGGCGGATCCGCTTCATGCTCGCCTACCGCTCGGGGCTGATCGCGCCGACCGGCTTCGTGCAGCAGGTCAACACGCTGGCCGCGCTCACCGGGGGCCGCGTCAGCCTCAACATGGTGGTGGGCCATTCCCAGGAGGAGCAGCGCTCCTACGGCGACTTCCTGTCGCACGACGAGCGCTACCAGCGCTCGGACGAGTTCCTGAGCATCTGCCGCGCTTTCTGGCGCGGCGGCGAGCCGGTCGACTTCGCGGGCAAGTACTACCGCATCGAAGGCGGCAGGCTGGGGACGCCTTTCGTCTCCGCGGAGCGGCGGGCGCCGGAGATCTACCTGGGCGGCGGCTCGGCGCTCGCCCGCGAGATCGCGGCGCGGCACGCCGACTGCTGGCTGCGTCTGGGCGATGCGCCGGAGAAGCTGCGCGACGAGGCCGCGGTCGTGCGCGGGCAGGGCGTCGAGGTGGGCGTGCGCCTCTCGTTGATCGCCCGGCCGAGCCGGGAGGAGGCGCTGGCCGCCGCCGCCGCCCTGATCGCGGCGGGCGGCGAGGGGTGGGTGCGCGAGGTGTTCGTGCGCGGCAGCGACTCGGAATCGATCCACGATGCCTTCGCCCGGGCGTCCGACGCCGCGCATTGGCCGACTCCCTGGCTGTGGACCGGCGCGGTGGCCAGCCGCGGCCCCTCGGCCGTCTGCCTGGTGGGGACCCCGGACGAGATCGCCGATGCGATCCTGGAGTACCGCCGGGTGGGAGTGTCGCAGATCATCCTCTCGAGCTGGGGCAACCACGAGGCCGTGAGCTTCTTCGGCCAGGAGATCCTGCCGCGGGTACGGCTGCGGGAACGGGATCTCGCAGCCGAGCCGGCGGCGGGCCAGGCGCGGGCATGATGGCTTGCCGTCACCGCTCGACGTGAGTCACGTCGCCCAGGCCGTGGCAGCGCGGCACCGCCCGGCCTCCCGGCAGCGCCTCGAAGACTACCGTCGTCACCGATGCGGGCGCCAGGGTGAAGCCCGCCCACACCAGCGGCGGCGGGATCGCCATCAGGTGGGCCAGCCAGGTCAGGGCGAGGCCGCCATGGCAGAACACCGCGGCGCGGCACGGCCCGTCGCCCGTCGCGCGGTAGGCGGCGCCGTCGCGCACGAGGCCGTGGCGGGCGGCGAAGGCGTCCGCGTCCTCGCCTAGGCGGGCGAAGCCGCGGCGCAGCCAGGGTGCGTCGAAGGGCGGCAAGCGATGCCAGTTGTCGAGCCGCAGGCGCGGCGCCAGGGCGCGGATGACGGCGGGGTCGACCTGCCAGACCGGGACCTCGGCGCCGTCGTCGCCGCGGACCCACCAGTCCTCGAGCTCGCGGGCCCAGGGCTCGACCTCGAGCGCGAGGCCCAGGCGCTCGGCCGTGTAGCGTGCGGTCTCGCGCGCCCGGTGGAGCGGCGAGCTGTAGACCCGGTCGAGGCCCGCCGCCGCCAGCCGGCCCGCCAGCGCGCGTGCCTGCTCGTGCCCGCGCTCGGTCAGCGCGTCCTCCGGGTAGGCAGGTTCGGCGTGCCGGATGATGTAGAGCCGCATGGATTCGGAGGAAGAGATGCAGACCGCTTCGCGCGCGGGGGAGTTTCATCTTAATCTATCAACGAATGCCCGAGCCGCGCCTCTGCCTGGTGCTGCCGCACGTCCTCCTGGGCGGCGGCGAGACCGCGATGATGGAGGTTGCCGAGGGTCTGCGCCGCGAGCTCGCGCTGGACGTCTGCGCCCTCGACAACGCCGCGACCGGCGGGGCGCCGACAGTGCGCGAGGAGCTCGTGGAGCGCTTCGGCCTGGTCACGTTCGTGCGCGAGCGCTGGCAGCTGCGCCCGCTGCTCGCGGCCGCCGACGTCGTCCTGTGGTACGGGGTGGTCAACAGCGTCCCGGCGGCGCTGGCCGCGCTCGCCGCGTGCGGCTCGCGGCCGGGGTCGATCCGTGTCGTGCACACGGACCGCCCGGAGGACGGTCCCGGCTTCGCGCGGCGCTGGCGGCGGGTCCTCGACGCCGTGGTGTGCGTCTCGCCGGCCGTGGCGCGGCGGATCGCGGGCGCGACCTTCATCCCCAACACCTGCTCGCTCGCCTGCCTGCGCGGCCCGCGGCAGGAGCTCTTCCCCGGCGCGCCGGCCGGGCGCAAGACCCTGGGCTGGGCGGGGCGCCTGGTGCCGCTGAAGAACGTCGCCTGGCTGATCGACAGCCTCGAGGCGCTCGACTGCAACCTGGCGCTGCAGGCGCTCGATTCGCCGCTGCTGACCGCCGCCGAGCTGGCGCGGCAGGCCGCGTCACGGGGCCTCGCGGACCGGGTCCGCTTCCTGCCCCCCGGGCGCGACCTCGGAACGCTGTTGCGCAGCGTCGACGCGCTGGTCGTCGCGTCGCAGCACGAGGGCTTCCCGATGGTGGTGGTGGAGGCCGGGCTGCTGGGAGTGCCGGTGATCGCGACCAGGGTCGGGGCGCTGCCCGAGCTGTTCGCCGAGGAGATCCTCTTTCTCGACGGCGCCGGCGAGGTGCCGGAGGTCGCCTCGCTGCGCCGCGCGCTCGCCGCCGCCGGTCCGGCATGGGGCGGCCGGCTGCGCGCCAGGGTCGCCGCCCTCTGCGCCCCGGAGGCGGTGGTCGGCAGCTACCTGCAGGTCATCGATCGCGTGCACCGCAACCGCCGGCGCCATGCCGCCTGACCGGGCGCGCGGGCCGCGGTGCGCCGGCCGCGCGCTCGGCATCCTCGCGCTCACCCACTCCAGCCGCAAGGCCAACCTGGCGCGCTGCTCGGTGGAGTTCCTGAACCGCCGCTTCGCCGATCCCGGGCGGCTGCGGGAGCTGCCGCCGTTCGCGGACCTGCCGCCGCCGCGAGCGCTCTACAGCGGCGCCGTCAGCTTCTATCGCGTGCTGGCGGAGGACGGCGAGGACGGCGAGGGCGGCGAGGGCGGGGAGGGCGGCGATGGAATGCCCCGGCGGCGGCGCGTGCGTCTCGAATGCGTCGGGCGACTGCGCAGCCGCGACCGCATCCAGCACGTCGCCCTGCTCGACGCCGGCGAGCTGCTCGTCGGCTACGAATATCGGCTGGAGCGCTGGCGGCTGCGCGCCCCGCTCGACCGGCTGCGGCGCCTCACCGCCGCGGACTGTGAGATGGTCTGGCGCTGCGAGCATCCCCACCTGGCCGGCCTGCACACGGTCGAGCCGCTGGGAAACGGGCGCGCGGCTCTCTCCTGCGCGTCCGCGGACGCGGTGCTGGTCTGCGATCTAGAGGGCGGCAAGGTCACGGCTACGCTGCGCCTGCCGGCCGCTCTGTACGGGCAGGGATACGAGCTGGGTGCCGCCACGGACCTGCGCCGCCACGCCATTCCTGACGAGGCGCAGGCCACGCACGTCAACGCGGCGCACCGCGCCGGCGGATCGCGCGTCGTCGTCTCGACCCTGATCCAGGGGGCGATCGGCCTGCTCGACCTGGCGAGCGGCGCCTACGCCGAGATCAGCCGCGGCTACGTCGGCTGCCACGGTGCGCGCCTGAGCGCTGACGGCGAGGTCTACTTCGCCGACAGCCCCGCCGGCGCCCTGACCTTCCTCACCACCGCAGGACGGATCGCGCGGCGCTTCGCGGTCGGCTCGCGCTGGCTGCACGATGCGCAGCAGATCGCCGGCAGCGTGTACGCCTGCGCCCTGGCCGACTGCAACGAGCTGCGCCTCTACGATCTCGACGACGGCGAGCTGCTCTGGCGCGAGCGCTTCCGCACCTGGCCGCTGCCCGGCCTCTTCGGCGCCGCGAGGCTCGTCCCCGGATGGCTCGGCAACACCACGCAATCGCTGAGCTTCCATCCGGCCGCGGGGTGAGCCAGACCTCCTCGTGCCGATGCCGACCAGTCCTCACCGCCGGTGAAGGGTGAGAGGATCGGGCCGCCGTGCGCAACCCAAGCCTACAACTTGTCATCATCAGCCGGCTCGACATCTGGCAGGCGTTTGAGAGCAGCCTCGAACCTCTGCCGAGTCCCGCGCTTTGCACGCTCCTCCAGATAGTCGACGGTCATGAGAGCCGCCAGTTTCTCGGCGGCCGCCGTGCTGATGAACTGATTGATAGAAATACCGTCCACGTTCGCCAATTTCCGGATCTGCTCATGCAAGGAGTCCGGAAGCCTCAGGCTGATCGTGCTCATGATACTGCTCCTATCTCTTCGAGAAACTCCCGGGGAGTAAGGACGACCACACCGAACCGCCCTGCGCTCACGAAATGTTACCACGCTGCCGCGTCACCCTCCGGGGACGCAAATCTCAGATCCAAAGACCGGTCCCATCGAACGACAAGATCTTCAAGCGATCCCGGCGCCGGTTCCAGAACACGAACAAGGCTCCCGACAGCGGATTCTGCTGCAATCTCTCGCGCACGGCCGCTTCGAGGCCGTCGAAGGAGAGGCGCATATCGACTGGTTCACGACAAACCAGCACTCTCGTCGACACAGGCAGCGTCAGCATCCCCCCACCTCGAGCACCACCAAGAGCCGCCGCAAGGCCACCTCGTCAAACTGTGCCGGGCCGCCGGGCTTCCAGTCTACCTTGCGTCCCTCGTCGGAGAGACCACGGACTCCTTGGGCGGAGGTCACCTGGTCGATCGCTTCCGTGACCGCATGGTGTACCGACTCCCGGAACATGATCGCCGTGTCCTCGTTGAAGTATGTCTGCGGGCGGAAGATGAAGCCGTAGAGCCAGCCGGTGATGGGCATGGAAAGGACGGTGGGCTCAATCCCGCTGTCGCCGTACCGGACGTAGAAGCCCAGGGCGATGAGGAGTGCCAGGAGGATGAAGGGCGCGAAGATCACCCCGCAGCCATGGCCCTCCCGGTTTCCCGCGAGGAGGATGATGGAAATGATCCACTGAGCGAAGAAGCAACCGAAGAGGAAGGCGAAGTCGAGGAGGATGCGGGGAATGCGGGCGAGCCACCAGGAGAAGAAGTACCCGGTGCCGAAGGGCGCGGCGCAGATGTCGAAGTTCAGGCCCTCGCGGCTGACCCGGAGATAGGTTCGCTTCCCGGAACCCAAGCCGCTCTCCTTCCACTCCACCTGGGAGATCTTGAGATCCGGGATCTCGCGCTTCGCGATGCCGACTTTGACCAGCTCGTAGAAGTCCAGAGATGAAGTGGCAAAGCCCTCGATCAGGGAGTGCCAGTGACCCTCCACCTGCGGCTTGCGCATGGCTCGGCTCCCTTCGGCCGCTCGTGAGTCTCTCGTTCACCTGCGAGGGTTCGATACGACGCCTGCGAGCGGCAGCGGATTCTGGCCCACCACCTCAAGGGAGTCCTGCTTGATGATCGTGCCGCAGCGGGCACAGATGTAGAGATCCTCCCACCCCTCTACCGGCTCCATCTCGTCGCCGTCGCGGTCGCACGGATAGAAGCCGTCGAAATCAGGACGGTTGCCGCAGATGCAGAGCCATGCGTCCATGTCCTCCGCCTCGGTTGCGATGTATTCGCCAAACTCTGTCATGATCTATCAAGTTAAGCTCTTGCCTGCGCCTGCTGTCAAGGAGAGGGATGCGCCGTTTTCCGGCGCAGCCCTCAGCTTCCGCTTGCGAGGGATCTCTCCTCCGCCTTGTCCCGGAGCGCATCGAGAAGATCCGCGAAGAACCACCGCAAAATGAAGCCGTCACGATTCCCCAAGCTCGGGTCTGCGGGGTCCCGAGATATTGAAGCGATGAGGGACTTCGATTCCTCGCTCACTAAGCGCACGGAAAGCGAGAGGTGAGTTAACTCCCTGTTCAGCGACTGGAGCTGCTCGCGGTCCTCTTCAGCGTCAATGCCGGCCGCGAGCCGGTTGCGAAAGCGGCTCAAGGCCCTATCCTCCTCTGCCGCCTCCTCGCTCCTGCGGCGCGAAGCGCCGTCGAGGAAGGCGATCTGCGAGGCGGCGTAGGCCAGCGCCGCAAAGATCCCGCTGCTCACGATTCCGACCGCGATGTCGTAGCCGAGTTTCTTGACCTTCTCCTTGGCTCTCGCCCTAGCGGACGGCGCCATCTGCATGAAGTCCGTCATCAGCTTCTCGGCGACCCGTTCAGAGATTTCCTCTACCTCCGCGTCACTGAGCCGCGGCGCGTTTCGTTCAAGCGTCGGGAGGACCGCGGAATATCGATCGAGGATGCTGGCGAAGATCTCGGCCACTGCCGGCGGCAGGGGCGTGTGGCGGTTCATAGAGGCTCCCTTCGCAGCAGAATCAGATCCTTATTGGCGCGTGGGCGTGGGCTGTGGCTCTTCCAGCTTCTCCCAGGAGAGGCGCTTATACGTGCCGCTAGCTTGGGCAAAATCGAAGGCCCCGCGGTATCTCAAGCGGCCCCGCCCTACCGACTTCCAATAGACGGGGTAAACCTCCAATGCCACCTCGTAGCTAAAGCGGTCGGGGCTATCCCATTGTAATGACTTTAGGTCTACGGCAGTATCGCCCTGTCTTTCGAGCGCTCCATCGTTCGGCTCCAGGCGCTGAAGGGTGCGGAGGTCAATCGCAAACAACCAGGTAGAGAGCACCTCAGTGCCTAAGAACATCGCATGCTGCTCGTCGGGCGACCATGAGATCCAAGGGTTGTTCGTGTATTTCGCGAGGTACACCTCATGTACAACCTTCTTCTCAAGATCGATGAGCCACGTGCGGTCGGCTTCTTCCGTGGCGATCTCTACAAACTCGTAGCGCCCCGAGGGGCTTGCCGGCCAGAGCCTGATCGTTGGTTTTGCTGCTGTTATCTTAGCCAACGGCGGACTGACTGCTTGATCACCTTGCATAAGTCGCAGATCGTCGGAAATGCTGAGGCTCCCGCCGAGTCGAACCTCGGAGCCAAGCTCTATGGGCACACTCGTCGGTGAAGGCTTGCCCACAATGCGCGCTGCGTACTCCTCTTCAAAGGTCACCGGCGGGCGGTTGCCGCCGGCCATCGCCACGTTGGGGGTGAGTTGGGTTACGACCGCCCACGCCCGGTCGCAATTGATGCTGAGGCCGTGACCGCCCTGGCCCCTTGGTGACGAGAAGCCGCAGAGAACATCGCCTGGCGCCACAGGAGACTTTTCGTGCATGGTTACAGCCAAGAGCCTGCGATCGTTTATGGATGCAACCTGCACGCGACTCTTGAAGTGTTCCCTTCCGATTGTGCGCCCGTTCAAGGGGTTCTGGCGTGGCGCATACGCTTCCGCGTACACCGCTACGCCGCGGGCCAAATAGCCCTGAATCTCGGGCAGCGCGTTGCTCTGTCCCTCTTCCCAGCGGCCCTCCAAGCCGAGCGGCTCGCCATGATGGACGCCTAAGCGCAGGAGGCGGAGCGTACTTGGATACTTGCTGCCACCATAGTGGCCGCCGACGATCGCGAAGCGCAGACTCCTCGCCACGAGCAGGGCATCATGTCGCCCGAAGGCTGAGAGCTCGCGCGAGAAATTGCTGCGGCGGTCGGCCACGACGAGGACCGCGCCGCCGGTAAGAAAATCCTGGCTCTCCAAAGTGAGATAGGCGCGCTTATGCTTGCTGAGGAGTTCGGGGGTCCAAAGATAGTTCAGCTTGGCGTCAAGGTCGTGCGTCTGAAGCGTGTTGAGGTCGATCGCGTAGCAGCCCGCTCCGCCGTTTCGGCCCGGTCTCGCGAAGGGCTGTCGGCTGTCGAAGGCGAGCAGCACATCTGGTGATTGCCACACGAGCCGCTCCGGCGCGACGCTTGAGACTACAAACGGGATCGCCTTCTGCGTCTTGAGGTCAAGAATCGCGAGCTTTGCGCCGCCGTCTTTGTCCCGAAAGGAGTACGCGAGCTTGGCCTCATCCGGCGACGGCGCGAGCGCCCACGCCTCTTTAGGAAGCCTCACCCGGCGAGTCACCTGGAGCGATTCCAGGCTGCGAATCACAAGATACGGCGCTTTCGACTTGCCGTCGATCACCTGGTAGTAGATTCGCGTCTCGTCGGCCGAGAGCGCCATCGGGATGATGTCGTTGAACTGCCGAGCAAGCTCTACGCTCGCGGTCACGACGATTTGATCCGCGCTGGCTTTTTCAAAGTCCGTGGGCTCTGCCGCATTTGAGGCGGCGCAGATGAAAAAGAGCACCGCCGTACTCGCGACTTTCGCTTCGCCGAGTAGACCCACCAGGGATCGAGCCATAGCCATCCCTCCATAAGCCTCCGAGTTCGTGCTCGCCTAATCTCTCAAGAAAGAAACCCGCATGTCAATTGCCGCATGCGGCACAGATCTCGCTCTTCCCCGCAGCTTGTCTCGGGGGCAGAGTGAGGGGAGTTCCCTACAAACCCTGCGGCCTTTGGCCGCCAACGGCCGGCTCTCTGCCGGCAAGGAGACTCCTCATGGAATCCCGCGACAACACCCGCTACTCCCACCTCCTCGTTCCCCTCGGCCAGGTGACCGTCACTCCGGCCGCGCTCCGCGAGTTCTATCAGAGCGACGCCGGGATTCTCGGCCTCCTCGACTGGCACCGCGCCGGGAATTGGGGCGATGCCGCAAAGGAATACTGGTCGATGAACGACCAGGCCCTCCGGGACGGCGGCACCGTCATCTCGATGTACGAAGATCGGCCCCAAGGCAAAGGTCATCGTGAGGACCACGATCCAGGCGTCGACGCGCGTCGCGCTCCTCGAGGAGGAAAAACGTCGAGGAGCAGCTCGCGCGAGCGGCAAGGAAGACCGTGACCGGGAAGGACGAGGATGTGCTCTCGTGGCTGCGCTCCCATGACTTCACGAAGAAGGAGGGCGAGTCGATCATCGAGATGGCCCGCAGCGAGGAGGGCGGTGCCCGCACCGTCTGGCAGCTCGTCCAGGGCGGCACCGCGCTGGCCCGCAAGATCCCGCACGCGGATGAGCGGGTCACCTTCGAGCGGCGGGTCTCGCGGCTCCTCACCGCCGCCGCGTAACCGCCTGCTCTTCCCTTCGATCAATCAGCTTCAACCCCAAGCATCCGCTTGGGGCTTTTCGTAATGCCGAAGCAGGAGACCTAGCAGACTGCCAACGCCTTCAATGCGGTGCCGCCAGGAACGAGATGCGCTCATGCGCTTCTGCTTATTACTATGCATACATTAGACACGCACTCTCCTGTGCGCTAAAAGAATCTCAACTACCGGCGCGGCTGATGCCTCCTCGCCCGCCGGAATCGGAGGCTCTCCATGCGCTCTTGCCGGCTCGCCCTTGCCCTGGCCCTCATTGCGTCCTGCCTCTCCGCCCCGCGCCCGGCGCGCTCGCAACCCACGACGCCGGATCTCCTGACCTTCACCGCATCGGATGCGACTCGCGCAAGTCAGTTGAACAGCATGCTTCGCCTGCACCTCACCGCGCCGCAGAACCTCTTCAACACGGCCGGTGCGCCCACCTGGGCCGAGTGGATCGCGCTTGCGAGCGCGCCGGTCGGGAACTTCCAGGGCGTGGACCTGATCGGCGGCGCGCAGACCGACCTCGGCATCTCCGCCTTCGATGACCAGGGATACTTTTGGGGCACTGCCGAGCCGAACGGCTGGGCCTTCCCGACCGACGCCTCAAGCGGCGGGCGCCTGCCGAGTTGGACCTTCAACACGTCGAG
>DATNKH010000261.1:0-2095 GCA_035603475.1 Thermoanaerobaculia bacterium | reverse complement strand
CGGGGTGTTCAAGAACGCGATCGACTGGCTGTCGCGCCCGTCCTCCGACATCCGCCGGGTGTTCGGCGGCCGGCATTTCGCCCTCATCGGCGCCTCCCCGGGGGGCTTCGGCACCACACTCAGCCAGGCCGCGTGGCTCCCGGTGATGCGCACGCTCGGCACCCAGACCTGGTTCGGCGGACGACTGCTGGTGTCGCGCGCGGGCGGCGTGTTTGATGAAGCCGGCAGCCTCAAGGACTCCGCCGTCGAGGAGCAGCTGAAGCACTTTCTCGCCGGCTACGTGAACTTCCTGCGGCGGCCGGCCGGATAGGAATCAAGCGCGGCGACGCTCAGGCGACCTTCATGGCTGTGGCCAGCCGGCCGGCCTGCTCGCCGACGATCAGGTGCAGCACCCCGGGCGCGGCCTTCATGACCGCGACCACCCCGGCCAGCTTCGCCGCCACCTCATCGAACCTACCTGGGTCGGCGAGCCTGATGCGCAGGCGCGTGTGGGCAACCGCCTCCAGCTCGCGCACGTTGGCGCGCTCACCGAGCGCCGCCAGAAGCCGCGCCGCCGTCGCGAGCATCGCGGGGTCGGCAGCGGCCGCGGCACCGGCCGCCGGGCGATGCGCGACGGATGCCGGCGAGGGGAGGGCGGCGGGAGCTGCGCCTGCGGCGCGCAGGTAGTCCTCCATGTTGGTCTTCAGGTGCTCGGAGAGCGTCCCGAACACCGCCTGCACGCCCTTGCCGATGCGCATGACTCCGCTCGCACCGAGCGCGGTCAGTGCGCGCTCGTCGACCAGCGCCGGATCCCTGACCGCAACCCGCAGCCGCGTGATGCAGGCATCAAGGCTGGCGATGTTGTCGCCGCCGCCGAAGGCGAGCACCAGGTCACGTGCGCGGTTGTCGCCCCCCGCGGGGGCAGCGCCAGGCGCGGCGGCGACGCCGGTCTCCTCACGGCCGGGGGTCTTGAGATCGAGCCAGCGGATGGCGAGGCGGAAGACGACGTAATAGATGACCGCATAGACGGGGCCGAGAATCAGCACCAGCCACCACTTCTGTGCGAATTTGCCGAATACGTTGAAAACCAGGAAGTCGATGCCACCCTGCGAAAAAGTGAAGCCCATGTGCATGCCGAGCGTGTTGGCCAGGAACTGCGTCGAGGCCGCGAGCGCCGCGTGCGCCACATACAACACCGGCGCGACGAACAGGAATGCGAACTCGATCGGCTCGGTGATTCCGGTGAGGAACGAGGTCAGCGCCGCCGAGATCATGATGCCGCCGACCGCGACCCGGTTCTGCGGGGTGGCGCTGTGCCACATGGCGATGGCCGCCGCGGGCAGGCCGAACATCTTGAAAAGGAAGGCGCCGGCCAGGATCCCCGCCGTGGGATCGCCGGCAAAGAAGCGGTTGATGTCGCCGTGCACCACCGTGCCGCTCGCGTCCGTGTAAGCACCCATCTCGAAGAAGAATGGCACGTTCCAGATGTGGTGCAGACCGAACGGGATCAGCAGCCGCTCGACGAAGCCGTAGACGGTCGCGGCGGTGCGCGGGTTGGAGACCGCCGCCCAGTGCGAGAACGTGTCGATGCCGTGCTGTATGGGCGGCCAGATCGCCGACAGCACCACGCCGGCAATGGCGGCGGCGAGCGCGGTGACGATCGGCACGGAGCGCTTGCCGGAGAAGAACGCCAGGTACGCCGGCAGGGTCGAGCGGTAGAAGCGCTTGAACATCGTCGCGGCGATGGCGCCGATGAGGATGCCGCCGAAGACGCCGGTCTGCATCGACTTGATTCCCATGATGGTCACGGGCTCGATGCCCCAGACACCGGCCATCACGCCGAGAATTGCGAGCAGCACCACATAGCCGACCACCGCCGAAATCGCGGCGACGCCGTCATTGTCGGTGAGGCCAACCGCGACGCCGACCGCGAAGATCAGCGGCAGGTTGCCGAACACCACATCGCCCGAGGCCTTCATGAGCGCCGACACGAGCGGCGGGATCCACTCGAAGTGCGCCGCGCCGATGCCGAGCAGCAGGCCGGCGACCGGCAGCACCGCCACCGGAATCATCAGCGACTTGCCGATCTTCTGCAGGACTACGAACGCGTCTTTGA
>DATNKH010000260.1:0-3356 GCA_035603475.1 Thermoanaerobaculia bacterium | reverse complement strand
CTCGCCGCCGCCGGCCTGCGCGCCGGCTGGCTGGAGCTCGGACCTGCGGAGCCGGCCGCCGCCAGCCTGGAGAGCGCGGCGGCGCTCGGGGCGCGGCGCGCCGTGGCCGCCGGCGGCGGACGGAGCGTGGCCGTCAAGGCCCTGCGCGGCGAGCCGGTGCTGCGCGATCTGCTGCGCGAGCATTTCCCGGGCTGCGCGCTGGTGCTGGTGCGGGTGCGCGGCGCGGAGCCGCCGGCGCCGGCACTCTTCCCATCAGGCGACGGCTGGCGAATCGCGCGCGCCGGCGATGCCGCGGTGCAGCAGCTCGACACCCCCGGGCTGGTGGCCGCCCTCCGTCGGCCGCGGCCCTGGGACCGGGAGTAGCCTGCCGCGGGTTGCGGGGGGCGGGCCGGTTTTGCCACAATGCGGCATCGGCCGCTCGAACCCAAGCCGATCCGTACTAAGAAGAGGACCCGCCTGCCCGGTTCTACCCGTAGCGCCTCCGGAGCTCAGACGTGTCGCGCAACTTACCAGCGTCTATCGGATCGCCCCCCGCATCCCCCAAACCCCCTTCCCTCCCCTCCGGGGGGGAAGGGGGCACCACTCCCACCTTCATCGGTCGGGGTCGGACCTGGCCGATGGGCAACTACCTAGTCGCGAACGAGCCGCTTCATCACTCAACCCGAAAAGGTCTCCGTCATGGAAAAGATCCAGTTCTTCCTCCCCGGTCCCACCTACGTCCCCGAGGATGCCCGCCAGGCCATGGCGGCGCCCGTCGTGGGACACCGCTCGGCCGGGTTCCGCAGCTTCTACCAGTCGATCGCCGGCCGCCTGCCTGCCGTGCTGCGCACCGCGGGCGACGCGCTCATCGCCACCGGCAGCTCGACCCTGATCATGGAGAGCGCGGTGATCTCCACCGCCGCCGCCAGCGTCCTCGCCCTCACCAACGGTGCCTTCTCCGAGCGCTGGCACGCGATCAGCCGCGGCGCCGGCAAGACGACGGACCGGTTGTCGGCGCCCTGGGGCGAGGCCATCGACCCGGACCTGGTGCGTGGCGCGCTGCGGCGCAAGCGCTATGACGCCGTGACGCTGGTCCACAACGAGACCTCGACCGGGGTGATGAACCCGCTGGCCGAGATCGCGCGCGCCATCCGCGAGGAGAGCGACGCCCTGGTCCTGGTCGACGCCGTGTCTTCGCTCGGCGGGGCGCCGGTCGAGACCGACGCCTGGGGCCTGGACGTGACACTCGCCGGCACCCAGAAGGCGCTGGCGCTGCCTCCCGGCCTGGTCGTCTTCAGCCTGTCGGAGCGCGCCGCCGAGCGGGCCGCCGGCGTGGAGCGGCGCGGCTTCTACACCGACCTGCTGCGCTACCGCGACAAGCACCGCGAGGGCGGCGCCATCACCACGCCGGCGATCTCGCTGTTCTACGCCCTGGACCGGCAGCTGACGCGCATCCTCGCCGAGGGCATGGAGGCGCGCTGGGCGCGCCATGAGCGGCTCTACCGGCGCACCGCCGAATGGGCGGCGGCCCGCGGTCTCGCGTTCGCGGCGGCCGAAGGCGCCCGCTCGCACACGGTGTCCTGCCTGCGGCCACCGGCGGGCATCGATCCGCAGGCGCTGGTCAAGCGGCTCGGCAGCCGGGGCTGGACCGTCGGCGGCGGCTACGGCGAATGGAAGCCGAGCACCTTCCGCATCGGCCACATGGGCGAGGTCCGCGAGACCGACCTCGAGGCGCTGCTGGGCGAGATCGACGACGCCCTCGTAGAGATCGGCGAGGTCGGCGAGCTCGGCGCCAAGGGCGGCGACGCCGCCACGGCGCTCGCAGCCGCGCGGTCGGGTCATGAAGCCTGAGGCGATGCACCGCATTCTGATCGCCGACCCGCTGGACCCTTCCGGCCTCGCTCTGCTCGCCGACTCCGGCGCCGAGATCGTCGAGCTGAGCGAGGCGGACCGGCCGCGCCTCGCCGAGATCATTGGCGACTTCGACGCGCTGGTGGTGCGCAGCGCCACCAAGGTGACCGCCGAGCTGCTGCACGCCGCCAAGCGGCTGAAGGTGGTCGGCCGCGCCGGCATCGGCGTCGACAACGTCGACGTCGCGGCGGCCACCGAGCAGGGGGTCGTGGTGGTCAATGCTCCCACCGCCAACCTGCTCTCGGCGACGGAGCACACCTTCGCCCTGCTGCTGGCGGTCGCGCGCCGGGTGCCCGAGGCCGATGCCTCCACCAAGGCGGGCGGCTGGAACCGCAAGCTCACCGGCGTCGAGCTGCAGGGCAAGACCCTCGGGGTGATCGGCTTCGGGCGCATCGGCCAGCGCGTGGCGAAGCGCGCCCATGGCTTCGAGATGAAGGTGGTGACCCACGACCCCTATCTCGATCCGGCGGCGGCGCGGCGGCTCGAGGTCGAGATGCTGCCGCTCGACGACCTGCTGCGGCGGTCGCACGCGATCACCATCCACACGCCGCTCACCGAGCAGACGCGCCACCTGCTCGACGCCGAGCGCCTGGCGCTGCTGCCGCGCGGCGCGCTGGTGATCAACTGCGGGCGCGGCGGCGTCATCGACGAGGAGGCGCTGCTGGCGGCGCTCGAGTCGGGCGCCGTGGGCGGGGCCGGCCTCGACGTCTTCGGCGAGGAGCCGCCGTCCGACCGCCGGTTGGCGCGCCATCCGCGGGTGGTCGCCACGCCGCATCTCGGCGCGCAGACCCGCGAGGCCCAGGAGCGCACCTCGACCGAGACGGCGGAGATGGTGCTGGCGGCCCTCGCGGGCTCGTTCGCCATCGCCGCGGTCAACCTGCCGTTCCGCACCGGCGCCGGCGCCGGCGGCGGCCCGGGTGCCGGGCGCCTCGAACCCTACATGCTGCTCGGGGAGACTCTCGGCAAGATGGCCTGCCTGCTGCTCGGGGCGCCCCTCGAGCGCCTGCAGATCGACGCCTGGGGGATCGAGGAGGCGCACCGCCAGCCCGCCGCCCTGGCGGTGCTCAAGGGCGCCTTGACCGCCTTCATGGACGAGGGCGTGAACTACGTCAATGCCGAGCATGTCGCCGAGACGCGCGGCATCGAGATGATCGTGGCCAGCCACAGCGCCCACGCCGAGCACGCGCAGCTGCTCGGAGCGACGCTGACCGGAGGCGGCCGCACGGTCGAGCTGGGCGGCACCCTGGTCGGCGGGCGCGATCCGCGCGTGGTGCGCTTCGGCGGCTACCGCCTCGAGTTCCGGCCGCAGGGACGCCTGCTGGTGCTCGAGAACCGCGACGTGCCCGGCGTGGTGGGCAAGCTCGGCACACTGCTCGGCGAGGCGGGCGTCAACATCGCCGACATCCACCTGGCGCGCCGCGACGGCGAGCAGAAAGCCCTGGCGGTGCTGCGCCTCGACCAGCCCG
>DATNKH010000259.1:0-17844 GCA_035603475.1 Thermoanaerobaculia bacterium | reverse complement strand
GGCCGCTCACCCCCTGCCACCAGCCGCTCATCCCCTGTCGCCAGCCGCTCACCCCCTGCCACCAGCCGCTCATCCCCCGTCGCCGGCCGCTCATCCCCCGTCGCCGGCCGCTCATCCCCCGCCGCCGCCTCCCGCCGCGAGTCAGCCGCCTGCGGCGCCAACCCCGCACCTGGCGGCGGCAAGCCGGCGAGGTGATCTTGCAGGCGTTCGAGGAGGTAGATCTCGTCGGTCATCGCCATCGCCATCAGCAGCACCGGCAGGACCGTGGTCACCAGGGTGATGGGCACGCCCGCCCAGCCCATCAGGCCGAGCGTCCAGACCAGCGTCGCCACCACCTGCGCCAGCGGGATGAGGACGCCGCCCACGGTGCGCAGGGTCAGCGCCAGCAACAGCGCCACCACCGCGACCATGATCGGGACCAGGCGCGCGAGGTCGCGGACCACCTCCTCGCCGAGGTCGGCCTCGGCGGCGACCGGCCCGGTCAGGCGCAAGCGGAACGGCGCGCCGGCGCGCGTGGCGAGGAAGCGCCGCAGGTCGGCGAGCAGCTCGGTGCGCGTGATGCGGTCGCCCACCGGCACGTAGAACGCCGCCGCGGTGCCGTCGATGGAGAGGAAGAGCCCGCCGGTCACCGGCAGGCGACGCATCCGGGCGAGCACGTCGGCCAGGCCGGCCTCGCCACCGGTCCACTCCTCGAAGAAGGTGCGGATGCGCAGCGGCTCCAGGCTCTCGGGCGGGTCGATCAGCGTCACCGCCGAGCGCACCCCCGCGAGCTCGACGCCGGGGAAGCGCGCCAGGGCGTGCTGCAGCCGAAGGAGGAAGCGGCAGCCGGCCGCCGAGTCGAGGCGCGGACCGCCGGGCCGGGAGGTGACCAGCAGCACGATCTGGTCGACCTCCGCGAAGGCCTGCCGGTCGGCGAGCGTGCGCTCCACCGCCGGGTCGTCTCGCGGGTAGATCGCGGCGCCGTCCGTGCGCAGCTCGAGGCGGAACAACCCGCGCGCCACCGCCGCCGTGGCGACGGCCAGCAGGGCCAGCACCAGGAAGGGGCGGGCGAGCGCGGCGCGGGCAAGGCCCAGCATGGCGGCTACGACGAAGTGTCCTTGACCCTGGCTCCGGCCGCCCGGCCGCTCGGCCTCGAGCGCGTTCTAGATCAGCATCTCCGGACCGGCGTACGGGCGCAGCGCCTCGCGCAGCGCGGCAGGAACGGAGGTGGCAACCATCGCGCCGCCAGCCGCGGCGTCGCGGCGCATGCAGGCGATCTGCTGCTCGCCGCGCGCCACCAGCTCCTCCTCGCCGGAGGCCGCGCGGCGCCAGTACTCGAAGTGCAGGGTGATGCGGTTCTGCGCCATGCCCGCCAGCCGCATGCGCACCAGCACCTCGTCGAAGGCCTGCAGCTCGGACAGGTAGTCGCAGGAGCACCGCACGGTGGCCAGCGCCAGGCCGTCGCCGAGCTCCCGCAGCACCTCGGGCGCGTGCTCGCGCAGGAACAGCTCGCGGCAGCGGCCCTGCCACCGCAGGTGGTTCACGTAGTAGACGTTGCCGACCAGGCTGGTCTCCTCGAACCCCACCCGGTGGCTGTATTCGTAATAGCTCACGCGCCGGCTCCCGACGCTACCTTATCGCAGCGCGCCGCCCCCGGCGGCGGGTCCGCCCGCCGCCGCGGCCCGCATGCCCCCCGGAGGTTTTCCCGCCATGGGCGCCGCCGGCGCCGGGCGCATCATGGGCGCCACCGGCGCCGGTCGCACCACGGGCGCCGCCGGCGTTGCTCGCACTACGGGCGCCTGCGGCGCCGGGCGCGGCCTTGCCGGTGATGCGCCGGCGCAGCGCCGGGATCTGCTTCGAGATCACCGAGTTGACCTCGCCGCCCACCAGGATGGCGAGGGCGGTGAGATAGAACCACAGCAGCAGCACGATCACCGCGGTGAGCGAGCCGTAGGTCGTGGACGCGTAGGGGCGCATCTCGTAGAGATAGAGCCGGAAGCCGAACGTCACGGCCAGCCACAGGCTCATGCCGATGACCGCCCCGGGCGTTGCCCAGTAGCGCCGCAGGGCGGGGCCGACGTCGGGAGCGAAGTTGTAGATCGAGTCGAACGACAGCAACGCGAACACCAGCACCAGCGGCCAGCGCACCAGGTGCCAGCCGCTGACGAACGCCGAGCCCAGGCCCAGTGCGCCGGCGATCGCCTCGCCGATATGGTGACCGTAGAGGATGACGGTCAGGGCGCAGATGATCATCACGGCGAAGCCGACGGTGAGCGCCACCGCCTCCAAACGCCGCTTCCACCACGGCCGCGTCTCCTCGATCTCGAAGGCCGAGTTGAGGGTGCGCCCCACCGCCAGCATGCCGACGGAGGCCACCCACAGCGCCACCAGCAGCGACAGCGAGAGCCTGGCCCCGCCGCGGCCGGCGATGACCTGCTCGAGCGTGCCGCGCAGCAGCTCGGTGACCTCCGCGCTGGGGGAGAAATGTTCCAGGTAGCGGAAGAGCAGGACGCGCAGCTTGGACTCGGGCCCCGCCATGTAGCCGATCAGGGTGGTGAGGAAGAGCAGCAACGGGAACACCGAGAAGAGGAAGTAATAGGCGAGCTCGGCGCAGCGGCCGGCCAGCTGGCCGTCCCAGAACGCCCGCCACACCCGCACCGCGAGCTGCCACCAGCTCAGCCCGCCCCGGCGCCACATCGGGTAGCGGGTCAGAGTCCTCGACCTCCCTCCGGGCGAGGGCTGCCCCAGATCGACCTCATGGCCCGGATGATACAGTTTTGGGCCATGAGCCGAGGCCAGCCAACGGCGCCGGAGCAGCCGCCGGGGGCGGGCCGGCGGCAATCGACCGCCACGGCCCGCGACGTCCGCGCCGCCCGCGCCGCCGGCGGCGCCCGCCCCGACGGCGCCGTCCGGGCCGAGGAGCTGCGCCGCGAGATCCGCCACCACGACTTTCTCTACTACGTCCGCGACGCCCCCGAGGTCTCCGACGAGCAGTACGACCGGCTGTTCCGCGAGCTGGTGGCGCTCGAGGAGGGCTCTCCCGAGCTGCGCACCCCCGACTCCCCCACCCAGCGGGTCGCCGGGCAGCCGCTCGCGAGCTTCCCGACCGTCGAGCACGCGGCGCCGATGCTGTCGCTCGACTCCGACCAGGACCCGGCGGCGCTGCGGCGCTTCGACGAGCGGCTGCGCCGGGCGCTCGCCGAGCACCGGCCCGAGCTGGCGGTCGCCTACGTGCTCGAGCCGAAGCTCGACGGCGCCTCGCTCGAGCTGATCTACGAGGACGGGGTGCTGACCCGCGCCTCCACCCGCGGCGACGGCCGTCGCGGCGAGGGGGTGACCCAGAACGTGCGCACCATCCCGGCGGTGCCGCTGCGTCTCCGCGAGGGCCAGCGCGCCGTGCCCGCCTTCGTCGCCGTGCGCGGCGAGGTGATCATGCGCGCCGAGGGCTTCGACAAGCTGAACGAGTCGCTGCTGGCCGCCGGCAAGGAGCCGTTCGCCAGCCCGCGCAACGCCGCCGCCGGCGCACTGCGCCAGCTCGACCCGCAGATCACCGCGGCGCGCCCGCTCGACCTCTACGCCTACGACATCCTCTCCTGGGGCGAGCAGGCGCCGGCGGTCGCGAGCCAGTGGGAGGTGCTCGCAGCCCTGGCCGACTGGGGGCTGCGCGTCAACCACCTGGCGCGGCGGGCGGCGAGCCTCGACGAGGTGCTCGCCTTCCACGCCGAGCTCGAGGCGCGGCGCGACGACCTGGGCTACGAGATCGACGGCGTGGTGATCAAGCTCGACGACCTGGCGGCCCGCGAAGGGGTGGGCTGGACGTCGCGCCACCCGCGCTGGGCGTTCGCGTTCAAGTTCCCGCCGCGTAAGGAGGTGACGCGCATCCTGTCGATCCTGCCCTCGGTCGGCCGCACCGGGGTGGTGACGCCGGTGGCGCTGATGCTGCCGGTCGAGATCGGCGGCGTCACCGTGGCGCGCGCCACCCTGCACAACCGCGAAGAGGTCGCCCGCAAGGGCGTGCGCGAGGGCGACCGCGTGCGCGTGCAGCGCGCCGGCGACGTCATCCCGCAGGTGGTCGAGCGCATCGACGAGCCGGACCGCGAGCGCGGCCCCGAGTGGCGCATGCCCGACGTCTGTCCCTCCTGCGGCACCGCGCTCGTCGAGCGCGGCCCCTTCACGGTCTGTCCGAACGCCTTCCAGTGCCCGGCGCAGCTCGCCGGCCGCATCGTCCACTTCGCCTCGCGCGGCGCGCTCGACGTCGAGGGGATGGGCGACGAGACCGCCAAGCTGCTGGTCGCCGAGGGGCTGGTGCGGCAACTGCCCGACCTCTTCGACCTGCGGGAGGAGCAGCTGCTCGGCCTGCCGGGCTTCGCCGAGAAGTCGTCGCAGAAGCTGGTCGCCGCGCTCGCCAGCGCTGCGCACGTCGAGCTGGCGCGCTTCCTCTACGGCCTGGGAGTCCCCGAGGTCGGCTGGAGCGTCGCCCGCGACCTGGCCCGCAACTTCGGCGGTTTTGCCGCGCTGCGCGCTGCCGGCGAGGCCGAGCTGCAACAGGTGCGGGGGATCGGCCCGCGGATGTCGGAGCAGATCGTCGCCTTCTTCCACGACCCGCAGAACGCCGCCCTCCTCGACGCCCTGCTGGCGCACGTGCAGCTGGTCGAGGCGCCGCCGCGGCCCGACCTGCCCGCGGTGCCTGCCCTGCCTGGTCTGGAGGCGGGAGGAGCGGGCGGCGCGGGGGCCACCGGGGGCGACCAAGGCGCGGGGGCTGGCGACGGCCGTGGCGCCGCAGGGGCTTCCGAGGCAGGACTCGGGCTCGCCGCCGCCGGCGGCTCCCAGCCGCTGGCCGGCAAGAAGTTCGTCTTCACCGGCGCGCTCGAGCGCCTGCCGCGACGCGACGCTCAGGAGCTGGTCGAGGCGCTCGGCGCCCGCGTCACCGGCTCGGTGAGCAAGGCGACCGACTACGTGGTGGTCGGCGACGAGGCCGGCTCGAAGGCGGAGAGCGCCAGGCGCCTCGGCGTCGCGACCCTCGACGAGGCGGCCTTCCTCGAGCTGCTGCGCGAGCACGGGGCGACCCTGCCCGAGCCTGCTGAGCCCGCCGAGGGCGGCTAGGCCGGGGAGACCCGGAGCAGCGGGACCGGCGGCGGCAGCGGCGGCAGCAGCGGCAGCAGCGGTAGCAGGGAGATCTAGCCGAATCGCCGGCAACGGTGTAAGTTTGCGCGGACGATCCACAATTCGCAGCCGGGGGGACCATGCCATGAGCATGAGAAGGTTCGCCAGCAGCCTTGCCGTTCCAGCTCTCGCCGTCGCCGCCGCCGCCACCGTCCTGATGCTCGGACTGCTCGCCCCTGCGCGCCCCGCCCGGGCCGCCGCCGCGGCAGCCGGCCCCGCGGACATCCCCGTCGGCGTCGTCCTGCCGATCAGCGGGCGGGAGGCGAAGCCCGGGCAGTACCAGCGCGAGGGCATCGAGCTGGCCATCCACGAGATCAACCAGGCCGGCGGCATCGCCGTCAAGCAGCTGGGCAAGAAGCTCCTGCTCCGCGAGGTCTTCTACGACGACGGCTCCGACCAGGCGAAGTCCTCCGGCCTGGTGGAGCGGGCCATGACCGCCGACGGCGTCATCGCGGTGCTCGGCGGCTACTCGACCGCGCTCGGCGAGGCCGAGTCGGTGATGCCGGACCGCTACCAGACTCCCTGGATCACCACCGGCGCCGCGGCGACCACCATCTTCAGCCACGGCTACCAGTGGATCTTCGGCACCTTGAGCCCGACCGACCTCCTCGGCTACACGACGGCGGAGTTCCTCGGCAGCCTGGTCAACGCCGGCAAGCTCCACAAGGGTCTGAAGCTGGCCCTGGCGCTCGAGAACACCGATCACGGCATCGACTACGAGAAGGGCATCGCGAAGTGGAACCAGGAGCACCCGGGCTACTTCACCGTCGTGTTCAGCGAGAAGTTCGACCTCGGCGCGACCGACTTCTCGGGCCTCTTGCAGAAGATCAAGACCTCCCACGCCGACATCTTCCTCGCCGACGCGCACCTGCAGGACTACATCACCATGCACCGGCAGTACGTCCAGTCCGGCATGTACCATCAGATGATCAGCTACGGCGCGCGGGGCCCGGAGTCGGACGCCCGCAAGGCGCTGGGCGACGCCACCAACTACATCTTCGCCGGCATCTGGTGGTCCGGCAAGCTGCCCTATCCGCAGGCCAAGAAGTTCATCGCCAGCTACCAGGCGTTCACCGGCCATCCTCCCGATTCCTGGTATCCCGCCACGGCCTACGACGCGACGCGGGCGCTCGCGATGGCGATCGAGCACGCCGGCAAGCTCGACAAGACGGCCATCCGCGATCAGCTGCGCACCGTCGTGCTGAAGGACTCCCTGTTGCCTGGCCAGGTGCTGCGCTTCGGCAAGAACGGCCAGGTCGACATCCCGTTCGTGATCGTCCAGAACCAGCCAGGCGGGAAGGTCGAGATCGTGTTCCCGAAGGATGCGGCGACCGGCCAGGCGATCGCGCCGCAGCCGCATTGACGGCTCGCCCGGCGGCGGCGGTCCGCATGCAGCAGCTGACGGCGGCACGGGAGGCGCGATGAGCGGCGCCGATTTCCTCAACCTGGTGATCTCGGCGCTGCTCCTGGCCGGCGTCTATGCCGCGATGGCGGTCGGCATGACCATCATCTACGGCGTGATGAAGATCGTGAACCTGGCCCATGCCGGGTTCCTGATGCTCGGGGCCTACTTCGTCTACGAGTTGTACGAGCGCGGCGGAGTCGACCCGCTGCTGGGCGTGGTGCTCGCCTTCCCGGTCTTCTTCCTGTTCGGCGTCGGCCTCCACCGCGGGCTGATCCGGCGCCTGCCGGTCTCCGATCAGCCGACGCTGGCGTCCCTGCTGCTGCTCTTCGGGCTCTGGCTGGTGCTGCAGAACCTCGGCTACCTGGTCTGGGGCAACGCCGACCGGGCGATCCTCACGCCGCGCACCCTGTCCGTGCTGCGGCTCGGACCGATCACGATTCCAACGGTGCGCCTGGTGGTCTTCGGCGGCGCCGCCGCATCGCTGGCGGCGCTCGAGCTGGTGCTGCACCGCACCTGGTTCGGCCGCGCGGTGCGCGCGCTGATGCAGAACCGCGACGCCGGGCGCCTGGTCGGCGTCGACGTGGAGAGCACCGCGCGCGTGGCTTTCGGCGTGGGGATCGCCTTCGCCGGGGCCGCCGGCGGCATGCTCGCGATGCTCTACTCCTTCAGCCCCGACTTCGGCAGCCCGTTCCTGCTGCGCGCCTTCGTGATCATCGTGCTCGGCGGGTTGGAGTCCTTCGCCGGCGTCGCCGCCGGCGCCCTGGTGCTGGCGCTGATCGAGACCTTCAGCATCCAGGTGGTGCCGGCGAGCTACCAGCCGGCGATCGCTTTCTCGCTGCTGGTCGTCGCCCTGGCGGTGCTGCCGGGCGGCCTCGCCGGCCTGTGGGCGAGGAGGCGCCGCTGGGCATGACCGCGGGCGAGCCCGCGGCCGAGCCCACGGTCGAGGACGGCGGCGGCGGGGCGAGCCGCTCCCCCCGGCCGCCGGCGGCCGCCGCCGCCAGGCTGCGCGTGCTCACACCCTGGCTGCTCGGAGCGGCGCTCGCGGCGCTGCCGCTCGCCGGGCCCGGACCGAACCTCGTCCGGGTTCTCTTCGGCACCCTGGTGTGGGTGACGGCGAGCGTCGCCTGGAACCTCCTCGGGGGCTTCGGCGGCCAGGTCTCCTTCGGCTTCGCCGTCTTCTACGGGCTCGGCGCCTACGCGGCGGCGGTGGCCCTCAACGCGGGACTCGACCCGGTCTCGGCCTGCCTCCTGGCCGCGGGCGTCGCGACGGTGGCGTCGCTGGCGATCGGCCTGCCGACCTTCCGCCTGAAGGGCCCCTACTTCGCGATCGCCACCATCGGCGTCAGCGAAGCGGTGCGGGTGGTGATGACCAACGTCTCGGCGACGGGCGGCGCCAGCGGCTACCGCGTCATGGAGAGGGGCGCCTTCCACCAGCTGCAGCACTACTACAGCGCTCTCGCGCTGGCCGCCGCCGCCGTGGCGATCTCCGTCCTGGTGCGACGCTCGCGGCTGGGGCTGGCGCTGGTCGCCGTCCGCGAGGACCAGGACGCCGCCGCGGATCTCGGGGTCAACCCCCTGCGCGCCAAGCTGCTCGCGCACGCGATCGCCGCCGCCCTCACCGGCGCCGCGGGCGGGCTGCACGCCCGCTATGCCGCCTACGTGAACCCCCAGGGAGAGTTCGCTTTCGCCATCAGCGTGGCCATCCTGCTGATGCCGGTCATCGGCGGCGTCGGGACGATCTGGGGCCCGGTCATCGGCGCCTGCGTCTACGGGCTGGTGCACGACGAGATCGTCGCCGCCTTCCCGGAGCTGCACCTGCTGATCTACGGCTCGCTGCTGATCGTCATCGTCCTCTTCGAGCCGGCGGGCATCGTCGGGCTGCTCTCGCGGCTGATGCGCGCCGGTGATCGCTGGAGGAGAGCGCATGCCGCCGCTCCTTAGCGTCGAGCGCCTGACCAAGACCTTCGCCGGGCTCGCGGCCTTGCAGGACGTCAGCTTCGCGCTCGAGCAGGGAGGCATCTACGGCCTGATCGGCCCGAACGGCGCCGGCAAGACCACCCTGCTCGCGGTCCTCGCCGGCGCCCTGCGGCCCACCGCGGGCCGCGTCGTCTTCGAGGGACGCGACCGCACCGGGGCCCCTGCCTTCGCGGCGGTGCGCCACGGCATCGTGCGCACCCACCAGGTGCCGCGTCCCTTCCGCACCCTCTCCGTGCTCGACAACGTCGAGGTGGGCCTCCGCTTCGGGCGCGGCAAGTCAGCCGGCGAAGGAGCCGGCCCGGCCATGCAGATCCTCGAGCGGGTCGGCCTCGCGCCTCACGCCCAAGCGGCGGCCGGCACCCTCTCGGTCGGCGACCAGAAGCGCCTCGAGCTCGCGCGCGCCATCGCCGCGCGGCCCAGCCTGCTGCTCTGCGACGAGGTCTGCAGCGGCCTGACCGCGGCGGAGACCGACTCCGTGCTGCGCCTGCTGCGGGAGATCCGCCAGGCCGGCACCACCATCCTCTACGTCGAGCACGACCTCAAGGCGATCATGGCCGTCTGCGACCGCGTCATCGTCATGGATCACGGCCAGAAGCTCGCCGAGGGCACGCCGGCGGAAGTGCAGAGAGATCCCGCCGTCGTCGAGGCCTACATTGGCGGCAAGGTCGGCACGGCGGAGGCGGCGGGCACCGCGGGTGCCACGGGCACCGAGGGTGTTGCGGGCACCGCGGGCGCCGCGGCGGGCACGGATGGCACCGCGGGCACGGGCGCCGCCAGCACGGGGGACGCGTGACGGTGGCGGGCAACGAGCGCGGCGAGCGTAACGAGCGCCTGCTCGAAGCGACCGGGCTCCAGGTCGCCTACGGAGCGATCCAGGTGGTCTGGGGCATCGACCTGGCCGTCGACCGCGGCCAGGTGGTCGCCCTCATCGGCCCGAACGGCGCCGGCAAGACCACGACGCTGCGTGCCCTGGCAGGGCTCCTTCCCGCCCGCCAGGGAACCATCCGTTTCGCCGGCCAGGACGTGACCGCCGAGCCGGCGCACCTGCGCGTACGCCGCCATCTCTGCCTCGTCCCCGAGGGCCGCCAGCTCTGGCCGCGCATGACCGTCGAGGAGAACCTCCTGATGGGAGCCTTCCCCAGGCCCATGCGGCCAGCGGCCAGGCAGCAGCTCCCCCGCGTCTACGACCTCTTCCCCCGCCTGCACGAGCGCCGTCACCAGCCCTGCGGCACCCTCTCCGGCGGCGAGCAGCAGATGTGCGCCATCGGCCGCGGCCTGATGGCCCAGCCGATTCTCCTCCTCCTCGACGAACCCTCCCTAGGCCTCGCCCCGATCCTGGTCGACCAGGTCTTCCAATTCATCCGCCGCATCGCCGCCGACGGAGTCACCATCCTCCTCGCCGCCCAGAACGCCAACCAGGCCTTGCAGGTCTCCCAACACGCCTACGTCATGGAAGCCGGCCGCATCGCCCTCGCCGGCCCCAGCTCAGAGCTGCAGGCGAGCGACCACGTCCGCCAGGCCTATCTCGGCGTGGGCGCCTGATTTGTAATCAGCAGGTCATCGGTTAAACCCCGACCGCCTGCTCCAACTATATGTAAATAAGCTACTTAAGTAGACTACATTTGCGGTCGAGCGCACTGTCTCTTCAGCAGCCCTCTCTCTTCCGTGAAAGCGCGTAACCATAGCTGCTATAGTTCAGCGTTGAGGCTCGCGGGGCCTCCGGTGCCGATCGCGACCGTCTCGGCGCTGATCGTGCGACGCGGCGTGGAGAACCTCTGCGCGGACGCCTGGAAGATCTGAGCTGCGATTTCTGGCGCCGGATGTGTAGGCGCGGCCGTTCCACGCTGGCGGCGACGGTCGCGGTGGCGCCGGATCAATGCACCGCGGTCAGCAGCACGACCAAGGCCGAGCATCGCCACCCTGGCTCATGCTCTGACAGGAGCCGCACCTTCCAGGAGGACAAGCGGATGCACTTCACCACCGAGGCCCGAGTCGCGGCTCGCTTCGCTTGCTGCGAGAAGCGAGTACTGCTCCGAAGCGCGCGCGGCATGCCCCCCACGTCTGTCCGCGATCTGCCACAATCATGCGGCACTACTCATGCGCATATGTAGTATCGAACATTTGACCTCTGCTCTTCCAGAGGACTACTATAGCGCCCTATATCATCTCGTCACCAAAGCACCGCCCGCAAGACACCATCCATGCTTTCACATTGGTCTTTCGACCCTGTCAGCGCGCTCGTAACACTGCTCTGCATACCAGTAATTCTATTCGCAATTCGTCATCTGCGTGCACACGTAGTCAATGGCGTGCGATTTTTAATCGACGGCGTAATCTACTCCGTCTCTCTGGTATTGAAGCAGAAGCTCGCAACAACCCTCACTCTCCGCCGCTATTGCCGCCTCCAGCTGGCACGTTTCGAGTACTTATCGATTCCAGCCTCAATCGAAACCAAGGTTCCGCTTGATTCCATCTTCGTGACTCTTCACCTAGAGTCCCAAGATCCCGGACGAACCTCAGCGACTCAGACCAATCTACTGCAAGTTCATAGGCGCCTTATTGTAATCGGAGAGCCAGGATCAGGCAAGTCATCGCTCGTTAAGTGGCTCTTCCGTACAACCTGCCAGACCTCTGGGACATCTTCAAGACCGCAGCTGCCAGTTCTGGTTGAACTGAAGGATCTCGCGCCGCCCACGAACGTCCGCGACTCGCAGCTTGGTGATTGGTTGTATCGCCACCTGCGCAACGACGCTGCGCGTACCAAGGTTTACGAGATTGCCGCCTGCTTTGACATATTTGCTGCAACCACCGGCTTGCTCATCCTTCTCGACGGATTGGACGAGGTGTCGGCGAAGCAATACCCGCGTATTGAGCGGGCTATTTCGGAGCTTGTACGAGATCTCACGGCGCGAGGTGAGCACAATTCCATTATTCTCACGATGAGGGCACAGTTCTATCAGCAGGTCGGGGTGGCCTACCGCGAGGCCTTCGGGTCCACGATGAGGTTGGCGCGCTTTAGTCCGACCGACATCTATGAGTTTCTCGGGCGTTGGCCATTTCCCTCGCAACCAGAAGAACATCAGACGCGCCTCTATAAGGATCTGTCCGATCGGCCAACCTTACGCGACATGTGTCGCAATCCCCTGATACTTTCGATGTACGTTGCAGAAGCTCAAAGATCAGGTACGAGTCTTGCGCCAGAGACGAGAACGGAATTCTATTCACGAGTAGCCGATGAGCTCTTAATAAAGCGCAGAGTCGTTCAGGGGCGAGGGCCAGCTGGAGCTATTGCGAAGTTGCGCGAGCAGCGCCAACTGATACTAGGGAGAATAGCGCTCGAGCATCTTTTGGACTCTGGCCAGCCAGCAAACCTGCTGTCGTGGTCGCGCGCGGTCCAAGTTGTGAACGAGGTTATAGGTACTCCCTATCTCAAGAGTGAGATTTTACTTCGAGAGCTTGCGAAAGAGACCGGTATTATTGAGGAGGAGAGGGTTGGTGAGACATTCCGCTTTATTCATTTAACCCTCTGTGAGTTCTTTGCCGCCCTTGAAGCGACGGATGGCCATGCGACTGGCTGGTCAGAGCTCTTGAACGCTCATAGAGCGTTCCGTGACGGAGGTGATGCGCAACTAGGAACTCGCCTAGTTGAGGTTATTCCGTTTGCTAGTGGGTTGCTTAAGCGACATGATCGCGACACAGCATTTCGTGACTTAGTGCGGCTTGAGGATCGAGCGCTGTCGGCGCGATGTTTTCTGGAAACAAAATATTATGAGCACCCAAGCTGGCAAGCATTTGTGCGTCTTGAAGAACAAGAGCTGATTAGTACTCCTAAAGACAACTGGGACGAAGAGTGGCTTCAGCGCCTTTATCGGTTCAATGTCGTCATTAGTGACGCCACTAGAAGCGCGGAGCACATGCCCACCATCGCAAAACCGCTGGCACTCGAAAAGTTCTTCGAGCGTCTCGTCGGGACTCAACGCAGCGGGTTGGGAGGTATTCTCGAAACCTACGCAGCTCAAGACGCACCGGTGGCCTTTCGTCTCGCTGAGGTTGTCGGAATCGATCTTGCGCGCGAGTTCCCTCAGATTGCAGTTGCTAGTTGTGATCAGGAACCCTTTTATCGCCTAGCAAAGGAACGGGCAATCTCGCACTCCGAGGGGAACCAAGCCTGGCTCACAGTCTTGGCCGAAGCGGCGCTTCATTCAGCTGTAGTGCTTAATGTCATGCGTAAGACACCACCGGTAGAAGAACTCGAAGTGCGCGTTCAGAACCTGGATAAGCGGAGACATTGGCCCGTTAATGTAGCGGGCCGGAGCTTCTTCACGCAGTGCCTCGCTCTCAGCCTTGATGCGGAGCCCCACCGCGCACCGTCCGCCTTGGACATAATCCAACAGACGGAACCAGCGCCGCGCATTGTAGGGTACGCGAGCATTCTTGGCACCCTGTTCCTTGGATGTTATATGCTGATGACGGCGATGACAATGGCAGCAACGCTGAAGATAATGGGGAATGATACACTGTGGTATGTCGTTGTGGGGCTGATGTCATATCCCTTGCTTGCGTTATTCGTCATGGGCTATTACGCTAGCGCACTCTATTCGGTTTATAGAAGACTGCTTCTTGTATCAGATCGTGTACCGACCAGACTGTTGGGTCGCTTTAACAGATCCGTCTTTTGGCTGCGGTATGGTAAGCAAGAACTTGGGCTTCGCCTTCCTTTACCAAGCTATCATTTCGGCCATAAGAAGCTGCGAGACTTGGCTAGGGCCATGGAGCTCGAGCGAGAACGACCTATTGAGCGAAGATCTACCGCCGAAATGCCTTGAACGAGAACTTGCGCGCCGACGCTATGGCGACTTGTCCCCTGCTCTGCTGCTTCCTCCACCCTCTGCAGGCCCAGCAGCTTCCACAGGCCAGGGTGCAGGGTGTGGAGCTCCCGCTCTGATGTCTCGGTGAGAGTGTTCGCGAGGGCTTGCGCCCGGATGGTGGCGCGCCCCACCGCTGCAAGCTCGGCCACTTCGGTGCCGCTGGACTGGGTCAGAGCCGTGGCGCGATTACCTCGAGCGGCGAGGAGACGACAGATCGCTTTCCAGGCGCCGCCGCACTTCGGCGCTGGACAACCCTCCCTCCTGTGCGTGGCGCGCGCGGGAGGTCCGGATGAGCTCCAGGAACTCGGGATCGGAGCTGAGCGCGACGGTCTCGAGATCTGTGTGCTCGAGCAGGACAAGGGCGGCGATCGGTTGCCCATCGTCGGTGACGACGACCGGGCCGTTCCAGCCCGCCTTCCGAACGTAGGTTGCCAGTGACTCGGTCGCGTCGGCAACATCTACTTTCTTGACCGTCATAGCTCAAACTCCTGCCTGCCAATCCGGACCCGGTTCCGCTCCTTGATCCCAATGGCGCGCGCCTCGCCATCGAAGAACCGGAGAACAATACCGCATTCGCGCCACTCCTCCCGTTGTTGGCCCGATGTGCCCAACGCGGTCGCGATTAGTCGAGCGAGGGCGAGGCTGGGCACCTGCCGCGCGCACGCCTTCACTGCCGACCACGAGGCGTCCCTTTGCCCGATCGTCGAGCGGCTGGCCTTGGCCCTCGAGCACGAGCGCCTGGCCACGCGCCACCGCTACCTCCGCTCGCCACGCGGCGCTGCCACCATCTGGATCGCATCTCCATCGCGTTTCCAGCGGTATCCGTGCGGGCTCAGGACCGCGGTGAGCGCGTCTTGCCACGAAACGTCCTTGAGCTGGACCGTGATCTTGAAAGCCAGCTTGGCCGGGTTCGCGATCCGATAGCCGCTCACCTGCTCCAGGGCAGGGAGGACGCTGGACAGATCTTCGTTGGTAAGCGAGAGGTCGAGCTTCTCGTCGGGACAGAGCGGCCGCACCACCTTGAAGGACTCGACAGAGGTGCGCGCCAGCATGCGCTTGGCCTCGGCAAGCTCCTCGGCCGAAAGACGCGGGGTGAGCTTGTCCCGCTCTGCCGCTGCGGTGTCCGAATCGCCCTTCGCCGCGATGCTGTACCAGAGGTAGGCGCACGCCAGGCTGGTCGGAACACCGCGGCCGGTCTGGTAGCGGAGCGCCAGAGCTTCCTGCGCCTCGGGCAGGTTGTGGTCGGCCGCCTGCCGATAGAGCTCCACCGCGGCGCGCGGATCGGCCGCCACGCCGCGGCCGGACTCCACCATCTTGGCCAGCTCGAGGGCGCCGTAGACGCTGTGCAGGTCGGCGGCCCTGCGATACCAGGCGACCGCGAGGCGGTCGTCGCGGGGCACGCCATCACCCTGCGCATAGGCCCTGCCCAGGCCGTCGAGCCCGAAGATCCGTCCGTGTTCCGCGGCGCGCCGATACCACGTCACCGCTGCCGCGCTGTCGCGCGGTAGGCCGAAGTGCCCGCTGCGATAGAATGTACCGAGTTCGTCCTGCGCCCGGGGCGAGCCCTGCTCGGCCGCTGTCCGCATCCACCGGGCGGCTTCCTCGAGGTCCGGGCGCCGCCCCTGCTGAAGCATGTACGCCAGCAGCTCCTGTGCCTGCCGGTGGCCCTGCTCGGCAGCCCTGCGGCACCAGTCGAGCCCCTCGCGCCTGTCGCCGGTCGCGCGGTCCGCCCCCCACTGGACTCTCCTCGCGAACTCGAACTGCGCCGCCGGCTCGCCCCGCTCGGCGGCCTCGCGCACCGCCTCGACGCGCTCCGACTGGAGCCTGTGTTCCTCCTCGAAGTCCAGTCGCCCAGCCTCCTCGAACCAACGGCTGGCCTCGGCGTGGTCCTGGGGCACGCCCTGACCCTCCTCGTAAGCCTCGCCGAGGTGGTCTTCCGCCACGACGCTGCCGTGCGCTGCGGCGCGCTTGTACCAGGCAACCGCCGCCGCTTTGTCGACCGCGAGACCGCCCTGCCCCAGCGGGTGCCGTTAAAGTGCCCCACGGCGTGGACCAGCCCCATGCTTCCCTGGAGAGACACCCACGAGTTGTCGCCGTCATTGCTCAAGGCAGCGGCGACGAAGGTCAGGGTCGGACAGTGAATGGTGGGGCACTCGGTCACCTGGGTGTAGCCCACGGCGGCGAGGGTGCCCGGGAGTCGCGGGTCGACGGCCAGGTCGTTCGTTCCAATGGGGATCGAGAGCGGCTGCCAACTCGCGGACTTCTGGGGGTTGCGCAACACTTTCGTCGGCAAAATCGGGGTGGCGCCCCCGGTCCCGGAATCACGCGGCGACAGGGCAAGCGCGGTCAGGGAACAGGTGCCGCCCTGCCTGCACCGCGGCACCGGGAGGTTCCCCGTGAGATCGGTCCAGGTCTGTGCTCCGTCGTGGGTGACCTCGAGATGGACGAACGGATTCATGGACTCGCCATAGAGCGTGCCGGGGGAGGCCGGGTCCGCGAGCAGAGTGGCGGGTGCGACGTTGAGAGGACCCGGTGCGGCCCAGCTCGCACCGCCATCGACAGTCTTGAACAATCCGCCGTCGGTACTGACATAGGCGGTCTCGGGATCCTGCGGGTCGACCGCAATGGTGACGTAGTTGTGCGGCAGGTCAGCCGCCAGCTCCTGCAGGGTGGCGCCACCGTCGTCGCTACGCCAAATCTGGTGATCGCCGACGGCATAGAAGGTCAGATGAGAAGCGGCGCAGACCGAGACGGCGATCACCGGCTGGGCGGAAATCTGCCGCCAGGTCCTGCCGTCGTCACCCGACTTCCAGAGTGTCCCGGTCGCGGCGTACACCGTCGCCAGGTCGGCCGGATCGGGTGCGAGCGCAATCGGATTCGGAATTGGAAAATCGAGCAGGCTCGCCGCCGTCCACATGTTCACCCCGGCGTCGCTGCGGAAGACCCCGCCATAGGCGGTGCCGGCGACCACCGTTCCGCCCGCGGTCACCGCCAGCGATTGGACCTGCCCACCCGGGGTCCAGGCGGCGAAGGCGCTCTACCGTGCGGCGGATGTAGCGCTGGCGGCCAGGAGGTGCCTGGCCTCCCGGGAGTCGGCGTGGGCCGGGCCCTTGCGCGCCGCCAGGAGCGGCACGGCCGCGGCCAGGTCCGCCCGGGCGCGGACCAGGTCGTGGTCGGCCAGGTCGAGCCGGCCGCTCTCGAGGAGGGACTCGGCGCGCCTGACATCCTGCGGGTGGGTGCGCGCGAAGATCTGCAAGCCCTCGTCGAGCACGCGTCGCGCTTCGGCCCGATCGCCGGCAGCGTGGCGCGCGAGGCAGGCCCGGGCAAGGAGCAGGTCGGTACCGCCGACGTCGGGGTGCTGGGAGGTGCCGAAGAGCTTCTCGTCCAGCGACCTCACCCGCCGCAGGGTGGTGACCGCCAGCGTGGCTTCGCCGGCGGCGAGCTGGATCTCCCCCAGCGCCTGCAGCGGCTGCAGCACCTCGTAGGTGTCGGCGCCTGCGGCGCGCTCGATCTGCGCCACGGCTTCCGTCACCTCGCGCCGTGCTTCTCCCACCCGGCCAAGTCCCAGGTGCGCCCGGCCGAGATCGGCCACCGCCCGCCACTGCTGCACCTGGTCGTCGCCGAGGGTACGGCGGTAGGTCTCGACGGCTCGCGCCAGCAGGGAGGCGGCCTCCTGGTAGCGCTCCTGTGCGAGCGCCGAGCGGCCGAGATAGCGCAGGCAGTGGGCGGCCTCGAAGCGGTCGGGTCCCCAGATCGCCAGCGCCTCGGCAAGCGCACGGTCGGCCTGGGGATACTCCTCCTCGTGGGTCAGCAGCAGGCCATAGGCGAACAGCATCTCGCCCACCTGTTCGGAGCGAGGTCCGAGCACCTCCCGCTCCGTGGCGATGGCTGCCTCGAGCAGCGGCCGGGCTTCGGCCTGGCGCCCGAGGCGGCCGAGCAATCCGGCGAGCAGGTCCTGGACCTCCGCGACCTTGGGGTTGTGGGGACCGAGCCGCCGCACCAGGAGTGCCAGCGCGCGGCGGTAGGCGTCCTGGGCTTCGCCATAGCGGCGGTCTTGCTCGAGCGCCCCGCCGAGCTCGGAAAGCACGATCGCGCTCTCCACCTGGTCGCCGCCCAGGTGGCGGACGAACGCGGCGTGCGCCGTGCGCAGCAGGTCGACGCAGCGCCGGCTCTGCTGCGGTTCGGGCAGGGTGTTCGCCAGGCCGCGGCGGGCCGAGGCAGCTTCGAGGCTGTCCTTGCCGTAGGCGCGGACCAGCACCGGCAGGGCGTCTTCGAAGGTGAGGGTGGCTGCCTTCATCGCGCCCTTCGCCCGCAACGCCTCGCCCAGGGCCACGAGAGACAGGCCGATGCGGCCGTCGGACGGCGGGAGCACCCGGCGCCGCAGGGCGAGGGCGCGCTGCGCATGCGCCAGGGCCGGTTCGAGCAGACCCAGGCTGTCCTCGATGCGCGCCA
>DATNKH010000258.1:0-21268 GCA_035603475.1 Thermoanaerobaculia bacterium | reverse complement strand
CTCGCCGGCCAGGTCGGCTGGGACCCCCTGACCGGCGCCTTCGCCAGTGACGACATGGCAGCCCAGGCCGCCCAGGCCCTGGCGAACATCGCCACCATCCTGCGAGCCGCCGGCGCCGAGCCCTGCCACCTCACGCGCCTGACCTGGTACGTGACCGACCGCGCAGAGTACCTGGCCGCCAGGCCAGCCATCGGAGCCGCCTACCGAGCCGTCATCGGTCGCCACTACCCCGCCATGTCCCTGCTGGTGGTCCACTCCCTGCTCGAACAGCAAGCCAAGGTCGAGATCGAGGCGACGGCAATGATTCCAGCTCCCGGCAGGGGCATTCGCCCGCTGCAAGCTTAGCCCTTACGCGCACTATCTGTTAAGCTATAGCTCTTACCGTCACAGTAAGGCGAGGGCGCAGGCTTCCCAAGAGGTGTGCGACGATGCCAGATCCGCCACAGGGGTTCTGGGACAACCTCCTGGACTACATCCAGGACCGGACGGTCATCCCCGTCATCGGCTCGGAGCTCGTCACGGTGCACGAAGGCGGCCGCTTCGATCGCTGGCTGGCGCAGCGGCTGGCGGCCGATCTCGAACTGCCCGCCGCGGAGCTCCCCGCGGGCTTCGATCTCAACGACGTCGTTTCGCTCCACTTGCGCAGGCGAGGCGAGCGCGAGGAACTCTACGCCCAGATCCACCGGATGGTGCGCAACGCCGCGCTGACGCCGCCTGAGCCGCTGCGACTGCTCGCCGGCATCCCTGGCTTCGACCTCTTCGTCTCGCTGACCTTCGACTCGCTGCTCGCGGACGCCCTCGACGCCGCGCGCGCCAGCGGCGGGCCGCACGTGCAGCAGATCGCCTATTCGCCGACCACCGTCCGCGACCTTGCCTGTCCGAAGGCCGAGCTGCGGCAGCCGGTGGTCTTTCATCTCCTGGGGCGGGCGTCGGCTTCCCCGGACTACGCCATCTGCGACGAGGACTTGCTCGAGTTCCTGCACGCCATGCAGGACAAGCAGCGCCAACCTAAGACGCTGTTCGACGAGCTGCGCGGCAACCACCTGCTCATCCTCGGCTGCGACTTCGGCGACTGGCTCGCGCGCTTCTTCCTGCGCGCCGCCAGGAGTCTCGAGCTATCACAGAAGCGCAAGCGCTGGGACGTGCTGGTTGGCGACCAGATCGCGCAGGACGCCGGGCTGGCGCAGTTTCTCGAAAGCTTCAGCTCCGACGCCCGCGTGGTCCCTTGGACGGCGCCACGGTTCGTCACCGAGCTGGCGAGGCGCTGGCAAGCCGCCCATCCGGCCGCGGCACCGGGCGTGGAGTCCGCGGCCGGGGCTGGAGGCACGGGCGGACGGAGCATTCCAACCGGGGCGATCTTCCTCAGCTATGCGAGCGAAGACCTCGAGGCCGCCGGCAGATTGGCCGAGGGCCTGAGCGCGGCCGGTCTGGAGGTGTGGTTCGACAAGGATGCCCTGCGGATGGCCGATGACTGGGCACGCAGCATCCGGCGCGGCATCGAGCGCTGCTCGCTGTTCCTGCCGATCATCTCGCGCCAGGCCGTGAGCGAGGAGAACCGGCGTCGCTATTTCTGGCGGGAGTGGAACGACGCCGACGACTTCGCTCGTGGCATGGCGCCGGACGAGGCCTTCATCGTCCCGGTGGTGATCGACGACACGCCCATCGATCGGGCTCCCCTGCCGGACTCCTTCAAGCGCGTGCAAGGCAGGAGCCTGCCGGAGGGCAACGTCACTCCTGACGTGGCCGGGCTGCTCAGAGAGCTGGTGCGCGACTTCCACCGCCGGCAGCGTGCGGCGTGAGCGGCGCGAGCGCCAGGAGCGCCGGAAGAGCTGGAGACATCGGCAATACCAGAAGCGCCGGAAACGCCGGAACCACCGGCACCACCAGCCACACGGGAACCCCCGGAAATCCCAGCCGGCAAATGGTAGAGCTGCGACGCCAGGCCCTGAGCCGCGACAACCCGTGGCCCGGGCTCGATCCCTTCGACGAAACGGACCGAGATTACTTTCACGGCCGGGCAGCGGAGTCGGGCGATCTGCTGCGGCTGGTCCGGCGCGAGCCGCTTACGGTGGTCTTCGGGCGTTCTGGACTGGGCAAGACATCGCTGCTCAAGGCGGGGCTATTCCCGCTGCTGCGCGGGGAGGATTGCCTGCCGGTCTACGTGCGCCTCGACCATGCCGAGGGAGCGCCGGCGCTGCGCGAGCAGATTTTCCGCGGCCTGCAGGGGGCGTGCGATGCCGACCGGGTCCAAGCCGCCCAGCCTTGCGGGGACGAGAGCCTCTGGTCGTTCTTCCACCGGCGCGCAGCGGAGCTTTGGAGCGAACGCAACCGCCCGGTGACCGCGGTGGTCGTCTTCGATCAGTTCGAGGAGATCTTCACGCTTGGTCAGGAGAGCGCAGCGGTCCGAGCCCGCTCCGCGGCCTTCCTGGGCGAGCTGTGCGACCTGGTGGAGAACCGGCCGCCCGACCCCGTCAGGCAAGCCCTGGAGGCCGAGCCTACGGCGGCGCGACAGTTCGATTTCAAGCGCTCGACGATCAAGCTGGTGCTGAGCTTCCGCGAGGAGTTCCTGGCCGAGATGGAGGGGCTCAAGGAGCAGATGCCCTCCCTCATGTACAACCGCTTTCGCCTGCTGGCAATGAGCGGCACCCAGGCCTACGAGGTGATCACCCTGGCGGGCGGGCACCTGGCCGACGACGAGGTCGCACGGCGAATCCTCCGGCTCGCCTGGAAGAACGAGCCCAGCCCTCCGGTCGATGCCGCGGAGTTCGCAAGAATAGAGATCGATCCGGCCCTCCTCAGTGTGGTGTGCAGCGAGCTCAACCACAAGCGCCAGCAGGCGGTCCCTCCGCTCGCGCGCATCACGCCGGCGCTGCTCGAGGGCGCCGACCGCGAGATCCTCTCGGGCTTCTACGAGCGCGGCATGGCCGGCCTCGACCCACGCGTGCGGGCCTTCGTCGAGGACGAGCTGATCACTGACCGCGGCTACCGCGACAGCCACGCCCTGGAGGATGCGCTGGCCCTGCCCGGCGTGACTTCTCAGGCGTTCGACGCGCTGATCCGGCGCCGCCTGCTGCGCGTCGACGAGCGGCAGAGCGTGCGCCGGCTCGAGCTGACCCATGACGTGCTGACCCGCGTGGTCAAGGACAGCCGTGACCGCCGCCACGCCCGCGAGGCGGAGGCAGCGGCCAGGACCCGCGAACGGGCGGCACTCGAGCAGGAGCGGCGCAACCGGCGCAATGCGGCGCTGGTGCTGGCGGGGGCGCTGGTTGTGATCGTGCTCATCGTCCTGGCCGGTTGGTTCGCGTGGGATGCGAGGCTGGCGCGGATGCGGGCAACAAGGCTTGCGGACGAGGCAGCATCGCAGAGACGCTTGGCGCGAGAGCAGAGGCACTTCGCTCATGAATCTGCCAGGAAATCGACAGAGCAGAAGGCCAGGGCGGACGAGGCAACCCTCCGGGCGGCGGAACAGACCCAACGTGCCGAAACGGAGGCGGCCAACGCGCATCAAGAACAGGAGAGAGCAACGGTTCTCGCTCGGGTGGCCGACGACCAGAAGCGCAAGGCCGGCGACTTGCTGCACGAGGCGGAAAGCACGCGGCTGGTGGCCAATGCCGATCGACTTCAAGACGGTGACTACGATGTATCCTTGCTGGTCAACTTAGAAGCGGTTCGGTTTGCTCCGACACTGGATGCGTCGGCTGGCCTGCTGCGGCGCTTCGTGGGCCAGCCGCATCTATCCGCGTTTCTGCGCGGGCATAAGGCCTGGGTCGGTAGCGTCGCTTTCAGCCCAGACGGGAAGCGGCTGGCCTCGGCGAGCGGGGACAAGACCGTGATCCTCTGGGACGTGGACAGCCGCCAGCCGCTGGCCACGCTGGCGGAGCACAAGGACACGGTCTACAGCGTCGCTTTCAGCCCGGACGGGAAGTGGCTGGCCTCGGCGAGCGGGGACAAGACCGTGATCGTCCGGGCCCTGGACGGCCGCAAGCCTCCGGCCACGCTGGCGAAGCACAAGGGCATGATCTATAGCGTCGCCTTCAGCCCGGACGGGAAGCGGCTGGCCTCGGCGAGCTTGGACAAGACCGTGATCCTCTGGGACCTGGACAGCCGCCAGCCGCTGGCCACACTGGAGGGGCACAAGAGCGGGGTCCAGAGCGTCGCCTTCAGCCCAGACGGGAAGCGCCTGGCCTCGGCGAGCGTGGACAAGACCGTGATGCTGTGGGACGTGGACAGCCGCAAACCGCTGGCCACCCTGGAGGGGCACAAGGGCGAGGTCTACAGTGTCGCCTTCAGCCCGGACGGGAAGCGCCTGGCCTCGGCGAGTATGGACAAGACCGTGATGCTGTGGGACATGGACAGCCGCAAACCGCTGGCCACACTGGAGGGGCACGGGAGCTCGGTCTTCAGCGTCGCCTTCAGCCCGGATGGGAAGCGACTGGCTTCGGCGAGTTACGACCAGACCGTGATCCTCTGGGACGTGGACAGCCGCAAGCCGCTGGCCACACTCGAGGGGCACAAGGGCGCGCTCCACGGTGTCGCCTTCAGCCCGGAAGGGAAGCGCCTGGCCTCGGCGAGCTGGGACCAAGCTGTCATCCTCTGGGACGTGGATCGTCATAAGGCGATGGCCACGCTGGAGGGGCACGAGGGCCCGGTCGAATCCATCGCCTTCAGCCCTGACGGGAAGCGGCTGGCCTCGGCGAGCCGGGACCAGAGCGTGATCCTCTGGGACGTGGACCGCCGCACGGCGCCGGTCACCTTGGCAGGGCACAAGAACTGGGTCACCAGCGTCGTTTTCAGTCCGGACGGCAAGCGGCTGGCCTCGGCGAGTCGGGACCAGACCGTGATCCTGTGGGATGTGAACCGCCACGTCCCACCCGCCACGCTGGAGGGGCACCAGGGCTGGGTCGACGGCATCGCCTTCAGCCCGGACGGCAAGCGGCTGGCCTCGGCGAGCTGGGACCGGACCGTGATCCTCTGGGATGTGGACAGCCGCAAGCCGCTGGCTACGCTGCGGGGGCACAAGGGCCCGGTCGAAAGCGTCGCCTTCAGCCCGGACGGCAAGCGGCTGGCCTCGGCGAGTTGGGACCGGACCGTGATCCTCTGGGACGTGGACCGCCGCAAGCAGCTGGCCACGCTGGCGGGGCACAAGAACGGGGTCGCCAGCGTCGCCTTCAGCCCGGACGGCAAGCGGCTGGCCTCGGCAAGTGAGGACCAGACCGTGATCCTCTGGGACGTGGACCGCCGCAAGCCGTTGGCCACGTTGGAGGGGCACCGAACGGGCGTCTTGACCGTTGCCTTCAGCCAGGACGAGAAACGGCTGGCCTCGGCGGGGAAGGACAACAACGTCACCCTCTGGGACCTCGACCTGGGCGTCCTGACGGCTGAGGCCTGCCGCACGGCCAATCGGAACTTGACCTGCGAGGAATGGCGAAACTACCTTGGCGCCGACCAGCCCTACCACAAGACTTGCAAGGCGCTGCCCGGACCCGTGCAGTGTGATTGACTCGAGTCGGGCGAGAAGGCACCCAGTACGCAGAAAGATCCACTTGCATCAAGTCGGGCTCAATAGTATAATTTTATAAGTCCTAAAGTTAGTTGTGCTTTAAGCCATATAGACATGCGTCTCTTGGAGGCGCGCATTCGTGGAGGCTCCTTCCTGCTCCACTGTCGCAGCCGGCCAAGCCACGCAGTTACGAAAGGAGAGGTCGTATGACCGAGAAGGATAGGCCTGGGAAGGGTTTTGTCAGCACCATCAAACCCTACTTCACCGAGCTCGACCGTACACAGATGTTGAGCTCGTCCCATACCAGTGGATACACCGTCGATCTTTGGGACGCCAGCGCGGTCCAGAGCCATTTCAGTGCCATCCTCAAAGCGGTTCACAGCGGTCGGATGCCGCCGGCAGGCGCCGGTTCTGATGGCCCGTGGTCGGCGACGAAGATCGCGCAGTTCGTGTCCGACTTCAATGAGTGGCGCGACGCCGGCTACCAACCGTGAGACGGCGAGACCCTTGACCAGAGCCAACTCTCGTCACGAACACCGCTCCCGAAAAGGCTGGTGCCGTCCTTACGCTTCGTTGCCGCGACCACTTACGCTCTGTTTACGCCTGCCTGGCAAGCGACTTGCTGTTGATAGAGGGTGAGTGCTCGGCCCGGTGCTGTCAGGCGGTGCCTGGCCCTCGAAGCACGACGAGAAGGAGGTTCAGAATGCTCAACTCGACACGACGACGACGACCTCGCATCCGGGTGCTGGGACCGGCGCTGCTCTTTGCTGGCGTCCTCGCCCTGATCCCGGGTACTTCCTACGCTGCCTACTATCCTGGCGTCGCCCACGCTGACGGCTATCTCGCCGCCAGCGGCGGCTGCCTGATGCTGAGAGAGCACGATGGGAGGGTGTACTCGGTCATCGGGAACACCGATGGCCTCCTCAACGGCGACCATGTCCGCCTCGAAGGACGGCTGGTTCCCGATCCGGGCTGCGGCGCACCTGGGTTCCAGGTGAGCGAGGTGCAGACCCTGTGGGGTGACGATTACCACCGGAGCACCCGCTACGATCACCTGAACGGCGAGCCGTTCTTCCGCTGGGCGGAGCGTAGCGGCCGCCTCGGCGGCTACCAGGAGGAGCGCGAGCCCCTGCAGCGTTACGACCGGTATGGACACTACGTCTACAACGGTCCTCACCGCCTCGTGGAGCTGGTCGGCAGGCTCCATGAGACCGCCGGCGGCTGCCCGACCCTGGACACCGGCGCCAACGTCTTCGCGCTGGACGGCAACCTGCGCGACTACCAGGCCGGTGACACGGTCAGGATCTCCGGTACCCTCTACGACGACGATCCGAATGCCCCTTGCGGCGGCCCGACCGTCGTCATCCGCAACATCCGCGGCCGCTGAGCCGCGCTCCTGATTGACCATCCTGCCCCGGGCCGGGCGAAGCCAGCCCTGCCCGGGGCTTTCCCTTGCCTGGACGGGGCGCCTCAGATGTCCTTGCCCTGCTGCAGCTTCTCGATGATGTCCTGGATGTTCTTCTTGTTGGCCGGATCCGGCGCCGTCGGCAGGGCCAGCTTGGCGTGCTCGAGCGCCTCCTTCTTCTGGCCGAGGGCGGCGTAGCCGCGGGCGAGGCCGAGCTCGACGGGCCAGGCCTTGGGATGGAGCTTGTAGTTCAGCTGGAAGACTTCCATCGCCTCGGTGGCCTTCTTCTGGGCCAGCAGCTGGCGGGCGTACAGATGCAGGTCGATGGGGCCGGCGGTCGCATCGTGGAGGGCGCGGGTGCGAGTCTTCTTGCCCTCCGCGACCTGGTTGTTGGCCTCCTGCAGGTCGGCCAGCGTCGAGAGGGTCGTGAAGTTCGCCTGGCCGCCCTGGTTCACGTCGATGGCTCGCTCGGCCCAGCGCAGGCCCTCGTCGAGATGGGTCTTGGCCGTCAGGCAGTAGTTGGCGGCGGTGTTCCAGCCCATCCAGGTGAAGCCGGCGCTCGAGCGCAGCTCCCGCTCCATGTTCTCGGCGTAGAGGTCCTTGGCGTTGTCGACGGTGATGTCGAGCGGCAGCTCGAGGTCCTCCCAGCTGAGCACCGCGGTCGCGTGATCGAGCTTGCGGTCGCGGAACCAGTAGGTCAGGTCCTCGTGGTAATCGCTCTTGGCGGGCTTCGCCGTGACCCGCAGCGCGTCTTCCTTCTTGTCGTAGAAGAAGCTGCCCCACGAGGTCGAGTTCTTCGAGAAGATGACCGTCCACTCCTCTTTCCCGGCGATGAAGTGCAGCCCGTAGGTGCCTGCCGGCAGCACCTGTCCCTGCACCTTGATGTCGTGGGTGGTGACGAAGAGCGTGTTCTCGTTGGCGCCGCCCCGCCAGGGGCACTGGTCGCCGCAGGTGCCGAAGCCCAGGTTGGCCATGCCGTAGGGCACCAGCCCTCCCCAGATCTTCCCCCGCCGGTCCTCGCCGGCCGGGCTGTGGACGTGCGGGCTGCTGTAATCGATCGTCACCTTGACCAGTCCGATCCCCTGGGTGATCGTCGCCCGCTGGTTGCCGCCGGAAGGCGGCACGGTGATGCTGGCGAGCTGCGCCGCCGCCGGCCCGGCCGCAACCATGAGGGCGATGAGTGCGAGGAACGCCGCGGCGGCGGCGAGCCCGGGCAGGGCGACGGGGCGGTGCGGCGCCCCGGGGGCCGAGAGGCGAAGCGATGTCCTGACCATGAAACCTCCCCTTGGTGGCGAGCGCCGCAGGTCCCCCGCCGGCCGTCGCGGCGGCGGGAAGTGAACTGCGGAGGCTCTTGACGGTACATACGGGCAAATGGGCGGAAGGTTCGCCCTGCCGAGGGGGATGAGGATGCCACCATCGCGAAGTTACTGGAAGGTTGCCGATAAGGTGCAGAGCCGCCCGCATCGGCCGCCCACCCATCCGGGGGAGGTCCTCCGCGACGAGGTGCTGCCGGCCCTGGACGTGACGGTCAGCGACGCGGCCCGGCAGTTGCGGGTGACGCGCCAGACCCTGCACCGCATTCTCTCCGGCCGCTCCGGCATCAGCCCGGAGATGGCCGTCCGTCTCGGCAAGTTCTGCGGCAATGGCGCCGCCGACTGGTTGAGCATGCAGCACGCCTACGACCTCTGGCATGCCGAGCGCCGCATGCACGAGGAGCTGAAGAAGATCCCGGCCAACCTGGTCCGCTATTGATCGTCGCCGGGAGCGGCTGCCGCGCGCCGAAGCTCAGGCGCGAGCTCGGAATGGATTCTCGACCCGCACGCCGTCGTAGCTTCGGCCGTGCGCGAGATCCTCGGAGAGGACCACGTCGCAGCCAAGGGCACGGGCTCCCGCGAGGATCGCTGCATCCCAGTAAGAAAGGCGGTGACGCTCACAGATGGCAATCGCGTCGCGCATCAGCGCCGGAGTCATATCCTGAACGGGGAAGCGCAAGAAAGCCTCGACAAGGCCGGCAGCCTGGGCGTGGCTGAGGCGATCGGCGCGCGACGCCCGCGTGGCCTGGACGAAGAACTCTTGCAGTACTTGCACCGACAGCGCCAGGTCCGTCGCGTCCAGCAGAGCGAGGGCAGTACGGGCCTTCTTGGTCTCGCGGGGATCTGTGCTGGCCGCGTAGAGCAGAACATTGGTGTCAACGAATCGCACGGCGGTCGTGCGCCTCGTCGCGGCTCAGTCGGTCGGCTGCCCGGAAGCGAGTCACGGTGGCGAGCACCTCGTCTTGGAGTCGGCGGCGCCGCTCGAAGTCGGATTCCGTCTGCGCCACTTTCTCGAGGAAGTCGCGCACCAAGGCGCTCACGGAGGTGTCGAGCTCGGCCGCCCGGATTTTCGCCTTGCGATGGGTCTCTTCGGAGACGGTGACTGTGATATTGCGCACAGGATCACAGTATCACAGTTCACTCGACGCGCCAGGTTGACCCAGCCAAGTAAGGGGGTCAAGTGCGGTTGAGCTCGTCCGAGCGGTCAAGTCCGCCGTGCCGCCGGCCGCACCCGCGCCTCGTAGAGGTCGCGGCCGGTGCCGGCGGCGGGATCGTTGCTGCGGGCCCAGGCCAGGCGCCTCAGCAGCGCGCGCTCGCATTGGCTGCCGAACAGCTCGTCGGCGAGCTGCGCTGCCCGGCCGGCGTAGCGCAGCACCTGCACTGCCTCGATGCCGGCGAGGTCGTCGAAGAACCAGCCGCAGCTGGTGTACATGAGCATGGCGTGGCGCTGCATCTCGAGCAGCCGCAGCGCCTGCGCGCGGCGCTCGCCGGCGGGGACCCCGCCGCGGCAGTGGCGCGCCAGGAGGGCGTCGGCGCTCGCCGGCGACGGGTCGAGCACCAGCGCGATGGCGTCGTCGCGCGCCTCCCACGGCGACTCGAAGAGCTCGCCGGCAGCCTGCTCGTAGAGCGGCGCGATCTCGTCGCGCAGCTCGTCCAGCGCCTGGCGCAACGGCGTCCGCCAGGCCTGGTTCCATTCCGGCGGGCCGCCGACGCGGCAACCGCAGTCCTCGCGCCAGCGGTCGACGCCGTGGACGCAGCTCCAGGAGCTGTTCTCGACCAGCTCGACCTCGTCGGCCGGCGGATGGGCGCCCAGGTACTCCGCGTAGTTGGTCAGCGTCGCCCAGCCGTTCGCTTCGATCTGGTGCAGGGCATAGCAGAGCGCCATCTCGCCGTGGCGGTGGTGATGGCCGTAGGTCTCGCCGTCGGTGGCGACGTGGACCAGGCGATCGGCTCCGCCGTCCTCCTGGGGGATGCCCGCGAGCAGGCGGCCGGCGAGATGCTCGCCGCTCGACAGCAACCCCTCGAAGGCGACGGCGCGCGCGATCGGTCCGTCGTAGAAGAAGACGGCGATGCGGCACCCGCCGGGGAGCGCCACCTGGTAGGGCCGGGTGGTGTCGATGCGGCCGCCGGCGACGCTATGCCATTCGCCAGGCTGCCGCTCCGACGCCGGCCGCGGCACCCGCGCCGGCTCCGGTGCCGACGCCCGTGCCGGCTCGGGCCCCGCGGCCACGGCCGGCAGCGGCCGCACGCGGCGCGCCTGGTGCGGCTCGAGAATGGTGAAGCGCACGCCGTGGGCGGCCAGCAGCTCGAGAGTCTCGAGATCGACCGCGGTCTCGGGCAGCCACATGCCGGCGGCCGGGCGGCCGAAGCGGTGCTCGAAGTCCCGCAGCCCCCAGACGATCTGCGTCTGCTTGTCGCGCCGGTTGGCAAGCGGCAGGATGACGTGGTTGTAGGCCTGGGCCAGCGCCGAGCCGTGCCCGGAGAAGCGCTCGCGGCTCTCGCGGTCGGCCGCCAGCACGGCACCGTAGACCGCCGGCTCCTCGTCCTGCAGCCAGGCGAGCAACGTCGGACCGAAGTCGAAGCTCATACGGGCGTAGTTGTTGACGATGCGGACGGTCCGCCCGTCGCCGTCGAGAATGCGCGCGGCGGCGTTCGGCGCGTAGCACTCGGCGGTGATGCGCGCGTTCCAGTCGCGGTACGGCTGGGCCGACGGCTGCGGCGCGATCGTCCCCAGCCAGGGATCGTCGCGCGGCGGCTGGTAGAAGTGTCCGTGGATGCAGAGGAACCGCGCCATCAGGAGCGGTCCCGCGGCGCCGGCGCCGCCTCGGCCGCGTCGCGGCTCTCGAGGAACAGCGCCGCGAGCGGCGGCAGGGTGAGGGCGAGCGAATGGCTGCGGCCGTGCAGCGGCAGGGGCGACGCCTCGACGCCTCCCATGTTGCCCATGCCGCTGCCGCCGTAGTGGCTGGCGTCGCTGTTGAGCGCCTCGCGCCAGTAGCCGCCGCCCGGGACGCCGATGCGATAGTTGGTGCGGGACACCGGCGTGAAGTTGAAGACCGCCACCACCGCCGGCGCCGTCCCCGCCTCCGTCTCCGTCTCCATCTCCGCCAGGCGGACGAACGACAGCACGCTGTGCTCCGCGTCGGAGCCGTCGATCCAGGAGAAGCCCCGCGCGTCGCAGTCGAGCTGGTGCATCGCCGGCCGCTCGCGGTAGAAGCGGTTCAAGTCCTCGAGCCACCTGGCGATCCCGGCGTGCCCGGCATGGCCGGGATCGCCGTCCAGCAGGTGCCACTCGAGGCTGGACTCGTGGCTCCACTCCCGCTCCTGGGCGAGCTCGCCGCCCATGAACAGCAGCTTCTTGCCCGGCTGGGCGAACATCCAGGCGTAGAGCAGGCGCAGGTTGGCGAGCCGCTGCCACCGGTCGCCGGGCATCTTGGCGAGCAGCGATCCCTTGCCGTACACCACCTCGTCGTGCGACAGCGGCAGCACGAAGTTCTCGGTCCAGGCGTAGATGCCGCGGAAGGTCAGCTCGTTCTGGTGGAAGCGCCGGTAGATCGGGTCCTGGGCGAGGTACGACAGGGTGTCGTGCATCCACCCCATGTCCCACTTGAAGCCGAACCCGAGCCCGCCCAGGTAGACCGGGCGCGACACCATCGGCCAGGCCGTCGATTCCTCCGCCATCGTCTGCACGTCGGGAAAGTCGCGGTACACGGCCGCGTTGAGATCGCGCAGGAAATCGATCGCCTCGAGGTTCTCGCGTCCGCCATGGACGTTCGGCAGCCATTGCCCTTCCTGGCGCGAGTAATCGAGGTACAGCATCGACGCCACGGCGTCGAGCCGCAGGCCATCGGCGTGGTAACGCTCGAGCCAGAAATGCGCGCTGCTGATCAAGAAGCTCCGTACCTCGCTCCGGCCGTAGTTGAAGATCAGGCTTCCCCAGTCCGGCTGGAAGCCGCGGCGCGGATCGGCGTGCTCGTAGAGGTGGGTGCCGTCGAAGAACGCCAGGGCGTGCTCGTCGTTCGGGAAGTGTGAAGGCACCCAGTCGAGGATGACGCCGATGCCTCGCTGGTGGAGGTAGTCGATCAGGTACATGAGGTCCTGCGGCGTGCCGTAGCGGCTGGTGGGCGCGAAGAAGCCGGTCACCTGGTACCCCCACGAGCCGTAGAAGGGGTGTTCCATGACCGGCATCAGCTCGACGTGGGTGAAGCCCATGCGGGTGACGTGATCGGCGAGCAGCGGCGCGGCCTCGCGGTAACTGAGCGAGCGGTTGCCCGCCTCCAGCACGCGCCGCCAGGAGCCCAGGTGCAGCTCGTAGATCGAGATCGGAGCGCCGAGCGACTGCCGGCCGCCGCGGTCCGCCATCCACGACTCGTCGCCCCAGGAATAGTCGAGATCCCACACCATCGACGCCTGGTGCGGCGGCGTCTCGGCGTAGAAGGCGAGCGGGTCGGCCTTGTCCACGCGATAGCCGCGGTACTGGGAGGCGATGTGGTACTTGTAGCGCGCGCCCGGGCCCACACCGGGTACGAACCCCTCCCAGACGCCCGAGCCACCGCGCACCGCCAGCGGGTGGGCACCGCGGTCCCAGCCGTTCCAGTCGCCGATCGCCGCCACATAGCGGGCGTTCGGCGCCCACACCGCAAAGCGTGTGCCCATGAGGCGACGCGCCTCGCCCTCGCCCTCCCAGACCGTATGGGCGCCGAGATGTTGGTACAGCCTCACCTGGGTACCCTCGTTGAACAGGTAGAGATCCTCGTCCGTGATGGCAGAGACCGCCGCGGTCGCCGCGCTCTCGGGCCCGCTCGTGCCACCCGCGGCCGCCGCATCCTCCGCACCAGCCGCGTGTGCCGCATCCACCTGGCTTGCCGAGCCCGCCGCCTTCGCCGGGCTTGCCGATCTCACCGGTTCATGTTCGGTCACGTTTCCCTCTTGCCGGCACGGGCCTCCGCCGGCGCCTCCGCCGGCGCCGGCGCGAACCGCGCCGCCGCGACGCGCCGCAATTGATCGATGCGCTCCAGCGCACCCACCACCTCGGGGTGCCGCGTCATCTCCTCGAAGCTCAGCCGCGCCTTGCGCTGCCAGTTCGGCCGCTGGTCCGCCAGCGTGCCGGGCACGTTCTGCGGCTCGGTCTCGTGCCAGAGGTCCTCCAGGTTGACCAGCACCATTCGCGCCGGGCTGGCCGCCAGGTGCTCCAGGCGGTCGCGCAGCACCAGCGGGAAGGGATCGCTGCGCCCGTCCCATGCCCCGGGCCAGTGCGCCGCCGCCGCGCCCGCCAGCTCCTGGCGCTGCGCGCCGCGGCGCTGGCGCTCCTCGGCGGCCTGGCGCTCGTCGAAGAGACCGAGCGCTTGCAGGTCGTCGACGTCCCGACCTTCCCAGAAGCCGCGGAAGGTCGGCATGTCGTGGGTGTTGAGGCTGGCCACCGACGCCGGCGGCGGCTCACGTTGCAGGCCGCCGCCGCCCGGCGCCAGCTCGTACTGCACGACGTACATGCCGAGCACGCCGTGGCGCGCCATCGACTCGTTCACCTCGGGCGGCACGGTGCCGAGGTTCTCGCCGACGATCAGCGCCTGGTAGCGGTGCGACTCGAGCGACAGCACGGCATAGAGCTCCTCGTGCGGATAGCGCACGTAGACCCCGCCCGCCGGCCCGAGGCCCCGCGGCACCCAGAACAGGCGATGCAGCTGCATCACGTGGTCGAGGCGCAGCACGCCGGCGTGCCGGAGATGGTGACGCAGCGAGGCGATCAGGTAGTCGTAGCCGCGCTCGCGCAGGTGGTCCGGCCGCAGCGGCGGGAAGCCCCAGTCCTGGCCCCGGGTGAAGAAAGCGTCGGGCGGCGCTCCCGCCGAGGCGCCGGCGGCGAAGACGTCGCGCTCGCGCCAGACGTCGTAAGCGCTGCCGTGGACGCCGAGCGGCATGTCGAGGTACAGCCCAGCCCCCCCGGCACCCCCGCCCCCCCCCACCGGGGCGGCTGCGCCGGGCCCCGCGGTGCGGTCCGGGCTCGCCGAGGCGCCGCCGCGGGCGCGGCCGGCCGCCTGCTCCATCTGCTGCTCCATCGCCCACTGCACCCAGAGGTGGTAGCGGTAGTCCTCGGCGTCATAGTCGGCCGGCGCCAGGTTGCCCTCGCGGAGCCGTTCGGGCCACCTCTGCCAGCTCTCGCCGCGACGGTCGCCCACGGCGCGGAAGGCGGCATAGTCGGCGAGCTGGGGGCGCGCGGCGACGAAGCGCTCGAGCTCCTGGCGGCGCGGGCCCTGGGTGGCGAAGCACCACGCCACCATCTCGTCGAGCACCCGGCGCTTGAGGGTCGCGACCCGCGGGTAGTCGACCAGCGGCAGGGAGGCGAGGGCCTGCATCTCGGCCGCCAGCTCGGTCGACTCGAGCAGCTGCTGCGCCGCCGGACAGAGCGTCGCTTCCGGCAGTTGCCGCGGATCGAGATAGAGCTCGTTCCAGAACAGGCGCGAGGCCGGCGCGTAGGGGCTCGGCTCGCAAGGCACGTCGAGGAAGGTGGCCAGCATCGGCAGCGTCGCCACCGCCCCGCCGCCGAGCCCCGCCGTCCACTCCGCCAGCGCCGCGAGATCGGTGAGGTCGCCGGTCCCCCACGAGCGCGCCGCGCGCAACGCGTAGAGCGGCAGGAACACTCCCCACGACGGCTTGCCGTCGCCGGCATACATGCGCATCGGCGCCGCGATCACCAGCGCCCGCGCGGCGCGCCCGCCGAGCTTCACCTCGAGGCGGTGATAGCCGAGGGGCAGCGCCTCGGGCAGCGCCAGCCACCGGATCCGCGGCGTGGCCTGGGGGAGGCTGGCGAGATCGTAGGTCCAGGCGCGCCGCTCGCCGTTCTCGAGGTCGAGATGGCAGACGAGAGCGCCGCCGTCGGCGCCGCTCGACCCCCCGGCGCCATTCCCCGGCGTCCCCGGCGCCCCGGGGCATTGCAGCTCGATCTCCGACAGGCGGCCGTCCCAGGCCACCAGCACCGGCTCGATCATCCGCGATTCGAGCTCGTCGCGACGCGCCGCGAGCGCCTCCGCCACCTCGTCCATGCCCTCGAAAGGCCCGGCGAGCGCCGAGGCCACCGCCAGCAGCGACTCCGCGGACGCCTCGACGTGCTTGCCCGAGACGTCGAAGTAGGCGGGCTGCACGCCGTAGAGGAGGGCGAGCTCCCGCAGCTCCCGGCGCTCGCGCTCGCTGCCCGCCCCCCTCATCGGCCACCACCTTCCTGCTCCTCGGGCGGCGGCTCCGCCGTGCCGCCGGCCGCGGCACCCGGCGCCTGCTCCGACAGCCCGAGGATCTGCAGGATGCCGGCCAGCGGGATGCGCACCCAGTCCGGGCGGTGGTTGAGCTCGTAGGCCAGCTCGTAGATCGCCTTCTCCAGGACGTAGGCGTCGAGCAGGGTGGCCAGCTCGGAGCGGCGGGCGGGCACGAAGGACGCAGTGGCGGTGCGCTCGAGATAGGCGGCGAGGAAGGCGGCCGACACCCAGCGCTGCCAGTACAGCGCCCAGCTCTCGAAGATCGGCGCCTCGGACGGCGGGATGATGCCGCTGCCCGACTCTTCGAACAGGCGGGCGTAGGCGGCGTACTGGAACGAGCGCAGCATCCCGGCCACGTCGCGCAGCGGCGAGCGCTTCAGGCGCCGCTCCGAGAGCGGGCGCGCCGGCTCGCCCTCGAAGTCGAGGATCACGAAGTCGCGGCCGGTGTAGAGCACCTGCCCCAGGTGGTAGTCGCCATGGGTGCGGATGCGGGTGGCCGTCACCTTGGGACCGAGGAGCAGCGCGAACCGCTCGCGCACCCGGTCCTGGGCGGCCAGCAGCGCCGCCGCCGCGGCGCGCGCCTCGGGCGCCAGGTCGCCGAAGCGCTGGCGGAGCAGCTGGAAGGTGCGGCCGGCGCTGGTACGCATCGACTCGTAGACCGAGCGCTGGTGAAGGGTCGAGAACGGCTCGGGTGCGAAGGCCGGCAGGTCGGCCGGCGCCGAGGCGAGCGCGATGTGCAGCTCGGCGGTGCGCTCGCCGAGCAGGCGCACCGCCGGCAGGTAGGTGCCGATGTGCTCGTAGAGATCGGCCGGCGGGTGGGCGCCGCCGGCGACCTCCGCCAGCTCGAGCAACGGCTGGTCCGGCACCTGCGCGCCGCCGAAGTCTCCCCGCCCCCAGCCGGTGCGGGCGCGCTCGAAGTAGCGCCCCAGAGCGTCGAGGGTGAAGCTCCAGGCGTCGCCCTCGTTGGCGACGAACCCCTGCAGCACGGCCAGCGTCGCCGCCTCGCGGCCGCGGCCGCCGTCGCGCAGATCCAGGCCGCCGGCGACCGCCGGCACGTGGCTGAAGTTGGTCGACCGGGTCAGGAAGCGGCCGATCTCGAGGTCGGGGTTGATGCCCGGCTCGAGCTTGCGGAACAGCTTGAGCACCAGCCGATCGCCGTAGCGGATCGAGGTGTTGCTCTGCTCGGCGCCGAGCGGCCGCGGCTGGATCTCGGGGGCGCCGTCGCCGGGGACCGCCGGCGTGGCGCCGGCGAGCTCCTCGAAGCCGGCGTCGGTCCAGGCCGCCACCTCGTGCGCCGGGCCGCGGAAGCGGTGCCCGGCCGCCATCGCGGCCAGCAGCGCGCGGCCGAAGGCGGCGTCCTCGAACGGGTCGTAGAGCACGCCCGACGGCGCCACTCCCTCGCCGCCGCCGCCCCCCCACACCACCCGCGCCACGATCCGCCGCTGCTCGCGCGGACCGCTCTCGCCGGGCGCGAAGGCCAGCGGCAGGACATAGCGCTCGGCCTCGCCCTGCTCGTAGGTGACGTCGAGCAGCAGCAGCCAGGCGCCGCCGTCGAGCGGGATGGCTTCGGCGAGCGTCACCGTGCGCAGGAGGCGCGCCTTGGCGGCGAACCAGCGGAACACCGGCAGCCGGGCGGCGAGCGCCGCCTCGAGGGCTGCCTTGCCGGGAGCGGCAAGGAGGCGCTGCCAATCGCCGGGATCGCCGGGGTCGCCCGCGTCGCCTGCGTCGCCTACCGCCAGGGCGTCGCCCGCCGCCGGGGCGCCGGGCAGCAGCACCACCGGCACCTCGCCCGCCGGCGCCTCGGGGCCGACCGCGCGGCCGCGCGGCTGGGTGGCGCGGGCCGGCTCGCGCTCGAGCGCGAACCAGTAGAACGAATGCGGACCCAGGGTGATCCGGTAGGGCCCGTCGGCGGCGATCGGCGGGAACCGGGTGCCGCCGTAGAGCTCGACCGGCGTGCTGCCGGCATGCGCGGCGAGGTCGAGCTCGACCGGCTGCACGAACCGCGACAGGTTGGCCGCCACCAGCAGCGTCTCCTCCTGGGTGCGGCGCAGGAAGATCAACACGTGGTGGTTGTCCGGCTGCAGGAACTCCAGGCTGCCGCGCGAGAAGGCGCGGTGGCGCTTGCGCAGCGCGATCAGCCGCCGCGTCCACCACAGCAGCGAGTGCGGGTTGCCCTGCTGCGTCTCGACGTTGATCGCCTGGTAATGGAACTCGGGATCGGTGATCACCGGCAGGTACAGCCGCTGCGGGTTGGCGGTCGAGAAGCCGGCGTTGCGGTCGCCGTTCCACTGCATCGGCGTGCGCACGCCGTTGCGGTCGCCGATGTAGATGTTGTCGCCCATGCCGATCTCGTCGCCGTAATAGAGCACCGGCGCTCCGGGCAGCGAGAACAGCAGGCTGTTCATCAGCTCGATGCGGCGGCGGTCCTTGCCCATCAACGGCGCCAGACGGCGGCGGATGCCGACGTTGATGCGCGCCTGCGCGTCCTGGGCGTAGACGCGGTACATGTAGTCGCGGTCCTCGTCGGTGACCATCTCGAGCGTCAGCTCGTCGTGATTGCGCAGGAAAGTCGCCCACTGGCAGCTGGCCGGGATCGGCGGCGTCTGCTCGAGGATGTCCACGACCGGGTAGCGGTCCTCCATGCGGATCGACATGTACATCCGCGGCATCACCGGGAAGTGGAACGCCATCTGGCATTCGCCGGCGCCGTGGTCGGGGTCGCCGAAGTAGGCGATCGCATCCTCGGGCCACTGGTTGGCCTCGGCGAGCAGCATGCGGTTCTGGAAGCGGGCGTCGACGTGAGCGCGCAGCCGGCGCAGGAACACGTGGGTCTCCGGCAGGTTCTCGCAGTTGGTGCCCTCGCGCTCGTAGAGATAGGGCACCGCGTCGAGGCGCAGGCCGTCCACTCCCATCTCCATCCAGAAGTCGAGCGCCGCGAGCAGCGCCTCGTGCACGCGGGGATTGTCGAAGTTGAGGTCGGGCTGATGCGAGAAGAAGCGGTGCCAGTAGTAGGCCTTGGCGACCGGGTCCCAGGTCCAGTTGGAGGTCTCGGTGTCGGTGAAGATGATGCGCGCGTCGGCGTAGCGGTCGGGGGTGTCGCTCCAGACGTAGAAGTCGCGCTCCGGCGTGCCCGGCGCGGCGATGCGGGCGCGCTGGAACCAGGGGTGGCGATCGGAGGTGTGATTGATCACCAGCTCGGTGATCACCTTGAGGCCCCGGGCGTGCGCCGCGTCGAGGAAGAGCTGGAAATCCTCGAGCGTGCCGTAGGCGGGATGGACGCTGGTGTAGTCGGCGATGTCGTAGCCGTCGTCGCGCCAGGGGGAGGGATAGAACGGCAGCAGCCAGATGGCGGTGACGCCCAGGTCGCGCAGGTAGTCGAGCTTGCCGGTCAGGCCGCGGAAGTCTCCCATGCCGTCGCCGTCCGAGTCGGCGAAGGCGCGCACGTGGATCTCGTAGAGCACCGCGTCCTTGTACCAGAGCGGGTCGCCGCCGGCCGCGGCGGCGCGCCGCCGGGTGTCGTCGTCTCGACTCATCGCCTCTCCGCGGACCGCATCAGCACCTTGCAACCTATTGGAAGTAGTCGAAGTCCTGCTCCGAGCGCACGCGGCGCCGGACCCGGAACAGGTGGGCCGGCGTCTGCCGCGGGTCGAGCTGCACGAAGTTGCGGCCGCCGCTCCAGAGGTAGCGCGCGCCGGTCAGCAGATCGTGCACCTGGAACGGCCGGCTGCCGTCGAAGCCGAGCTGCGCGAGGTCCAGCTCGAGCCATCCCGACTGCACGTGGTGCGGGTCGAGGTTGACGACCGCGACGATGACGTTGTCGGCGGCGGGCGCCGACTTGCTGTAGCAGAGCAGCTGCTCGTTGTCGGTCGGATGGAAGCGCAGGCCGCTGTCGCTCTGCAGCGCCGGGTTCTCGCGGCGCACGCGGTTGACCAGGGCGATCAGGTCGCGCAGGCTGTGCGGCGCGTCGATGTCCCAGTGGCGCAGCTGGTACTTCTCGGAGTCGAGATACTCCTCGCTGCCGCGCTCGCGCGCGCGGTTCTCGAGCAGCTCGAACGGCGGCCCGTAGATGCCGTAGCTGGCGCCGAGCGTCGCCGCCAGGATGAGTCGCTGCATGAAGGCCGGGCGGCCGCCGAACTGCAGGTGCTCGGTGAGGATGTCCGGCGTGTTCAACCACGAGCTGGGACGGAAGGACTCGGCGATCTCGGTCGTGGTGAGCTCGGTGAAGTACTGGGTCAGCTCCCAGCGGTTGGTGCGCCACGGGAAGTAGTCGTAGGACTGGGTGAAGCCGAGCTTGGCCAGGCGGTACATCAGCTTCGGCCGGGTGAACGCCTCGGCCAGGAGGATGACGTCGGGATGGTCGCGCTTGATCTCGCCGATCAACCACTCCCAGAAGACGAAAGGCTTGGTGTGGGGGTTGTCGACGCGGAAGATGCGGATCCCCTCGCCGAGCCAGTGATCGAAGATGCTCTTGAGTTCCTGCCAGAGCTCGCGCCACGCCTCGCATTCGAAGTCGAAGGGATAGATGTCCTCGTACTTCTTGGGCGGGTTCTCGGCGTACTGGATGGTGCCGTCGGGGCGCTTGCGGAACCATTCCGGATGCTCGCGCACGTAGGGATGGTCGGGCGAGCACTGGAACGCGACGTCCATGGCGATCTCGAGGCCATGGTCGCGCGCCCTGGCGATCAGCTCGCGGAAGTCCGCCGCGGTCCCCAGCTCGGGGAGGATCGCCTTGTGCCCCCCCGCCGGGCCGCCGATCGCCCACGGGCTGCCGACGTCGCCGGGCTCGGCCACGGGACTGTTGTTCTTGCCCTTGCGGTGGGTGAAGCCGATCGGATGGATGGGCGGCAGGTAGAGGACGTCGAAGCCCATCCCGGCGACGTACGGCAGGCGTGCGACGACGTCGCGGAAGGTGCCGTGGCGGCCGGGCTCCGGCGAGCACGAGCGTGGGAACATCTCGTACCAGCTCGAGAAGCGCGCCCGCGCGCGCTCCACGACCACCGCCAGCTCGCGGTAGGTGCAGGCCTGGGCGCGATCGGTGTGGCGGTCCATGAGCTGCGCCAGCTCGTCGTCGAGCGCCAGCCGCAAGCGGGGCTCCATGTCGCGGGCATCGCGGGCATCGCGGGCATCGCGGGCGTCGCGGACCTCGCGGACCTCGCGGGCGTCGCCGCGTCCCTGCTCGAGCCCGCGCGCCAGGCCGGCCAGGACCCGGGCGTCGGCTTTGCGCCCGGCGGCGCGGGCCCGCTCCGCCGCCTGGTGGATCAGCGCGGCGCCGGCGAGCAGGTCGAGCGCGACGTCCTGGCCGGCTTCGACCCGCTTCCGGAGGTCGCGCCGCCAGGTCTTGAAAGCATGCACCCACGCCGTCACGGTGTAGCGCCAGCGTCCGACGCCGGTGACGGTGAAGTCCGCCCGGAAGCGGTCGTTGCCGAGCGCCTCCATGGCCACCTCGCTCCACGCCGCGGCGCGCTCGTCGCGGTGGAGCAGCAGGCAGCCGAGAGCATCGTGGCCGTCAGTGAAGACGTCGGCCTCGACCGCGACCCTCTCTCCCACGGTGCGCTTGATCGCGAAGCGGCCGCCGTCGATCTCCGGCCGCACCCGGTCGATGACCACCCGCTGTTTTCCTTCCACGTCGATCATGCGCTTCCCCGCTCTCCACTCTCCATCCGGCTCTCCATCCAGCGGCCTGCCCGGCCGTCCCCCTGGGATCGGCAGGGACCGGCGGGGTGGGCCGGCACATGCTATACCGGGAGCGGGACGGGAGGGACGGGAGGGACGGGAGGGACGGGAGGACTGCCGCGGTTCAATCCTCTTC
>DATNKH010000257.1:0-6014 GCA_035603475.1 Thermoanaerobaculia bacterium | reverse complement strand
CCCGCCGAGAGCCGTCCTGGTCCTGGACCGCCGAGCCGCGGGCCACTTGCAGCGCTGGCCGGGTCGTGTCGACCACGGTCGCGGCGCCGTCCACGGGCACCAGCACGACGTCCGGGAGCCACGCATAGTCCCGCCACCGGGCGCGGACCTGGCGCTGGGCGGTCAGGTACCCGGACTTGTCGAACTGGACCGTGACCAGGCCCCCGCCGTTGGCAGCCAGGTCGAACATCCCGTCGGTGCGCGTCAAGGTGCTGCCGAGGTCGGGGCGGCCGAGGACCTTTACCGCGACGCCGGAGATCGGCTGTCCGGAGCGGTCGTGCACGGAGCCGCGCAGCACCGCGACGATCACGGGATCGACGGCTCCGGGCTGAGCTCCCCGCTGGATGGGGTTCGTGCCGTTGTAGAGGAACGCCGTCGATGCGGCGATGTCGGTCACCACCGTGGGATCGATCGGAGTGGCGACCGTGGCGGGGTCGGGAGGCAGGCCATTGCCCGTCGGCCCGGGCACCGCCACCACCGCCGGCGCGCTGGAGTTGCCCGCCGCGTCCCGCAGCACGATCCGGATCTGGTCCCCGACGCCGCAGGCGATCGTCGCCGAGAAGCTGCCGTCGGCGGCGACGACGGTCGTCGCCGTCGACCCCGCGCCGGTGTCGGTCAACACCACCGTCGCTCCCGCCTCGGCGCTGCCCGGTCCTGCGCTGACGGTGCTCGAGCCTGCCGCCGGCGTCGTCACCGTCACCTTCTGCGGGTCGACCGCGGCGGGCGGGATCGTATCGACCGTGAACGTCACCGCCGCCGGCTGCGCGGCGTTGCCGGCGAAGTCCTTGACCGTGGCGGTCAAGGTGATCGTGCCCTCGGGCAGCGGCGTGCCGGGCGTGCAGGTCGCGCCGGCCGCGCCGTAGGTGCAGGACGCGGCAATCGCGTTGCCGGCGACCGCGAAGGCCAGCGACGTAGCGTCCACGCCCGATCCGATGTCGCCGTAGGTGACTTGCAGCGCCGGGGTCTGCGTATTCACATACGAACCGGCAGCGGGGAGCACGATCTGAAGCTGCGGCGGGACGAGGTCGGCGTACAGCGCCAGGCCCTGGATGTCGGCCGGGGGTTGGAAGTCCACCACGCGCAGCAACTGGCCACCGGATCCGGCGTGCGCCACCTCGTGCTCGCTCGCCGCCCAGGCCGAGCCATCCGCGGGATCGGCGACCAGCTGCGAGATCCCGCCCCCCTTGCTGAACGGCGCGACAGCTCCCATCACCTGCCCGGTGCCGTCCAAGTGCACGAGATTCATCTTGGTGGCAGCCCAGACGCCGCCGTTCGGAGCCGCCGCGACGCGGACCGGCAACCGTGGCGCCGCCGTCAGCAGCAGCGTGCCGTCCACGGCAAACCGCAACACCCCATCCTGCCTGGCGACCCAGACGCACTGGGTGGCCGGATCGGCGCTCACGTTGCGGACGTCGGCATCGTGCCCGAGCGTCAGCGTGCGCACGACCTGCCCGGCGACCGCATCGTAGGCCGTGACCGAGTTCCCGGTTGCCACCCAGAGCAGCGCTGCGCCGGGATCGATCGAGAGCCCGAGGACATCGCCATGCAGGTGAACCACCTGCAGCGCCTGGCCGGCGGCCGAGAAACTGCGGAGCGTCTCGTCCCGCGCCAGCCAGAGCGAGCCGTCGGTCGCGTTGACCGCCAGCAGCGCCCGCCCGCCGCCGCCGTGCGGCAGCGCGACGGCAAGCTGCGACGTCCCGTCGAACGCGTAGGAGAGCAGGTTGTCGCCGGCCACCACCCACAGCGTGGCGCGCTGAGCGTCGATCGCCACCGCCTACACCCGCTTGAGACCGCTGATCTCGAGCAGCAAGCTGCCATCCGCCGCCAGCAGCTTCAGCACCCCTTCGGACACCGCCACCCACACCGCCTTGGCGAACACCGGGTTCGGCGCCGGCGGCTGCGCCGCCACGGGCGTCACGGGTGCCAGCAGCAGCACCACGGCGGCAGCCGTGGCAAGGCACATGGCGCCGAGCTTGACCGCGCCTTCCCATCCGTGCGGCGTCCGAGCCAAGCGCGAGCTGTGCCGAGAGGTTTCCATCCTGCCGTCTCCCAGGGACCATCGTGACCTTGCCTGAGCGCGCACAATCCCCCCAATCCCCCGGCATGCCGCTGCCGGCGCCCGAGAGAAATTGCTTTCTTGAAGCTGCCTGCTGTTGCCAGCTTACGTAAGCCGGAGCTATCGTGTTTAGTGCTTGCTCACGTATTCTGAAAGGCGAGATCCACGAAAGTCAAGTGCTTGCGCAACCTTATTGCTCATGGCAATTCGTCTAGGATTCGGCCATGATCTTCGCCAAGCGCCTGCGCGAAGGAGTCCGGCGTGGGGACATCACGCTCAGCGTCCGGATCTGGCAGCGTCCCCACGTCAAAGTCGGCGGCCGTTACCGCATGGAGGAAGGCGAGATCGAAGTGGAGTCCATCGAGGCGATCGACTTCGCCGACATCACGCCAGACCTGGCGACGCGCACGGGCTTCGCCGGTGTCATCGACCTCCTGAAGACAGCGAAGCACGGCAAGGGCGAGAACGTCTATTTGATTCGGTTTCGCTACCTGCCTCCGAGCGATGGTATTCGCGGCAAGGTTGGCCGACGATCAGCCACCAAACGCGGCGCGCACTCAGGTTGACGTCCCGCGTTCCTTGGGCCGCGGCGATGCCATCACGCGCGCCGCCTCGTCCGCGAGCGTCCGGCCGCTCAGGGGGCGGCGGCGATGCGGCGGGCGTAGACGGTGGTGGCGGGGTCCGAGATCCAGACCACGACGGCTCCCCCCGGACCGCTGGCGATGGCCGGGGAGTGCTGATTGCCGGCGGTGGTGGAGTTGATCAGGACATCGCGGCCGATGGGGGTGCCGTCGGCGGCGAGGAGGCGGCCGAAGATCCCCGAGCCGGAGCCGTCGCGCCCTGATTCGTCGGTCCAGGCGGCCACGAAGCCGCCGCCGGGCAGCCATGCCACCACGGGCGAGGTAAGCGTTCCGAGCTGGCGCCGGTTGATCTGCAGGTCGGCGTCGCTCTCGGCCACGCCCGCGGCAGAGTAGAGCCTTCCGGAGATGCCTGACGGGGGAGAGAGCGGCAGAGGCAGCCGCGAGGGGTCGGCGGGAGTGTCGTAGTCCCAGACGACCGCGAAGCTCCCGTCGGCGGCCATGGCCAGGGACGAGTCGTAGGTGTTGGTGATGCAGCATTCGGTCGCGGGGAAGATGGGGTCCGTGGGGAGCGGCGTGCCGTTGGCGGCAAGCCTCTGCACGAAGACGGCGACGCCGTCGCCGGCATAGGTGAGCGCCGCCACCAGGGAGTCGTCGGGCGCCAGGGCGAGGGAGTCGGGGAGCGGACCGGAATGGTCGGTGTCGGAGCCCATCGCCACCAGCAGCTCACCGCTCAGCGGCGCCAGGCCGGCGCTGAAGATGCGGCCGTAGGCGTCGTTGCGATAGTTGAGAGCGTCCGGGCTGCTGGCGTCGGCCGCCCAGATCACCGCGACGTGCCCGTTCGCGCCCACCGCCAGCGCTCCGGAGTAGCGGCTGAAGGGGCTCGGGTCGTGCGCCAGGACGGCGCCGGTGAGCGGTCGGCCCGCGCGGTTGAACCGCTGCACGTAGACCTCGGTCATCCCCGAAGGCGAGCCGTAGAACTGGTCCCAGGCGACCGCGAAGGAGCCGTTGCCGTCGGCCGCGACGCCGTCGAGGGCGGGCGCGCCGCCGGTGGTGGCGGTGAGGAGGAACTCGCCGGTGACCGGCGAGCCATTCTCGTCGAACAGCCGCGCGTGCAGAACGCCCCTGTTCCTGCCGGGGCCGGTTCTCGCTCTCGCCTCCCAGACCACGACGAAGCCGCCGTCGGGGAAAACCGCGGCCTTCGGTGGGCCCTGCACGTCGCGGGCGCTGACGTTGACCTGGATCTGCGGCCCGAGCACCGGCACGACAGCCAGGGCAGCGGCGGGAAGGAACAACAGGGTGAAGGTGGCCAGGAGGTGTCGGATGCGCATGCTGAGGACTCCTATGCAAGGGCGAGGCCGTAGAACTGCCGATCTTCACCCGTGTGCAACGCTTCACGATCTCGCCGCGCAAGCCAAGATCGTCTATGTATTATACGGGAGCCTTCCCTTCCGTGTCCAGGCAGCGGGCTGGAGTCGCAGGCACTCGCGATGGCCCGCACCGACGACGGGCAAGGCGCCTGGCGAGGCGGGAGGAGGGTCAGCGCCGCTTGAAGTACTGCACGGCGCGCTCGTGCTGCTTGGCGGCTTCCAGGGTCTTGAAGGTGCCCAGGTTGCGCCGCTTGCCGGTCTTCGGGTCCTGCTTGCGTGAGTAGAGACGGTACTCGCCGCTCTTGAGCTTGCGGATCATGGCGGGTCCTCCTGCGCGTCGAGGGCCCGCGCGAGGCGCCGGGGAGCGCCTCGGCGACAGGCCGCCCGCCGCCACATTCTATCGATTCCGCATCGCCGGGCCGGGCCGCGCGGGTGCGCATGTTACGATGCACGCTCCATCGCGGGAGGTGCGGCGATGACCCTGAAGCTGACGGTCAACGGCGAGGTCCACGACGTCTCGGTGGCGGACGACATGCCGCTGCTCTGGGTGCTGCGCGACGTGCTCGGCATGACGGGTACGAAGTTCGGCTGCGGGATGGCGCAGTGCGGCGCCTGCACCGTGCTGGTGGACGGCAGCCCGGTCCGCTCCTGCGTGCGGCCGGCCGCCGCGTTCGCCGGGCGGGCGATCACCACCATCGAAGGGCTGAGCGCGCATGGCGACCATCCCGTACAGCGGGCCTGGACCGAGGTCGACGTGGTGCAGTGCGGCTACTGCCAGTCCGGCCAGATCCTGGCTGCCGCCGCGCTGCTCGCCGCGAAGCCGCGGCCGACCGACGACGACATCGACGCCGCGATGAGCGGCAATCTCTGCCGCTGCGGCACCTACCAGCGCATCCGCGCCGCGGTGCATCGCGCCGCCGAGCTGCAGGCCGCCGTGGCCGCCGCCCCGGCCGGCCCTGCCGCCCCGGCGGCCGCGGGGAGGTCCTGAGCGCCATGCGTCGCGCCGCGGGCAGCGCGGGCCTCTCCCGGCGGGCGTTCCTCAAGACCGGAGCGGCGGTCGGCGGCGGCCTCGTGGTCGGCTTCTTCGTACCGGCAGGCATGCGCCGCTTCGCCTTCGCGGAGGGCGCCCCGGCCAAGCCGCCGGCCCTGCCCGCCGCCAACGCCTTCCTGAGGATCGGCAGCGACGAGAGCGTCACCGTCCTGCTGGCGCACTCCGAGATGGGCCAGGGCATCTGGACGACGCTGCCGATGCTGGTCAACGAGGAGCTGGACGCCGACTGGGGCCGCTTCCGCGTCGAGCACGCCCCCGCCGCGGTGGCCTATCACCACACCGTCTTCCCGGTCCAGATGACCGGTGGCTCGACGACGACCTGGTCGGAATTCGACCGCTACCGCCAGGTCGGCGCCGTGACGCGCACCCTGCTGATCGCGGCGGCCGCCCAGCAGTGGGGCGTCGCGCCGGGCGAGTGCCGCACCGCGAACGGCTACGTCCTCTGGGACGGCGGTCATCGCGCCAGCTACGGTTCCCTCGCAGCGGCCGCGGCCAAGCTCCCTCAGCCAGCCAGCGTTCCCCTCAAACCGCCCGGCGACTGGAAGGTCATCGGCAAGCCGACCCGCCGCCTCGACACGCCCGAGAAGATCACCGGCCGCGCGGTGTTCGGGCTCGACGTGCGCCTGCCCGGAATGCTGACCGCGGTGTTGGCGCATCCGCCGACCTTCGGCGGCAAGGTGAAGCGCTTCGACCCGGCGGCGGCGCGGGCCGTGCCCGGGGTGCGAGCGGTGTTCGAGGTGCCGTCGGGCGTTGCCGTCGCCGCCGACCATTTCTGGGCCGCCAAGTGCGGCCGTGATGCGCTGCAGATCGATTGGGACCCGGGTCCGCACGCGGGCGTCGACACGGGCGAGCTCGTCGAGAGCTTCCGCCGGCTGGCGCAGTCGGCCGGCGTCGTGGCCGCGACGGCCGGCGACGTCGAG